>JAFACO010000020.1 GCA_023425485.1 Bacillota bacterium | reverse complement strand
TCTGATAGACCTGATAAAAAAGCTGTATGACCAGCTTTCTCAATATAAGCAACAATCTTGTTTGTAACAGAAAGGTCAATATCTTTTTCCTGATTCGTTATGATCAAAAAGCGATCCATAGGATTGTCACTCCTTCAAACAGTTTTTTACATATGCAGTGATTATAACATAGAATTCCATTTATTTCAAGCAATATACAATATTTTTGCAAATTTTATGACAATTAAGCATAATTATGCGTTTATTCATTATGCCTCTGCTAGATTTTGATGTGCCTTTGATACTATTTCATGTATCTGCTGAGGCTTTATAGTAGTCCCGGCAACTACTTCATCCTGACCATCAACAGCTATTTTTTTAAGATATAATAAATATTCTATATTTCCCTCAGGTCCTTTTATTGGTGAGAAGTCAAGATTAATGCAAGTAAAACCAATGGAAGCAGCAAAAGAACTAATTAGCTCTATTACCTCCAAATGTACTTTCTGATCCCTAACTACTCCTTTTTTACCAACCTTTTCTCTACCAGCTTCAAATTGTGGCTTAATCAAACTCACAATTTCTCCTTCTTGGATTAACAACTGTCGAACAGCAGGCAATACCTTGGTTAAAGATATAAACGAAACATCAATGGAAGCAAAGGCTACTTTTTCTTGTATTTGCTCCGGTGTCAAATACCTGATGTTAGTTTTCTCCATCGAGATAACTCTCTCATCCTGTCTTAACTTCCAGGCAAGCTGATTGGTGCCAACATCAACTGCATACACCTTTATCGCTCCGTTTTGTAACATACAATCAGTAAAACCTCCCGTAGAAGATCCTACATCCATACATACTTTACCAGCAAGTGTAATGCCATAGCTTTCCATAGCTTTCTCAAGTTTTAGGCCTCCACGGCTGACATATTTTAAGGGATTTCCCTTTACCTCTATTGTTACCGTATCAGCAAAAGTACTTCCTGCCTTGTCTTCACGCTGTCCATCTACAAACACATTACCGGACATAATAATTGCCTTTGCCTTTTCTCTTGACTCAGCTAAATTTCGATTAACCAGTAATATGTCTAATCGCTCTTTCATACCGTATCCATGCCTTTCTGATTACTGTGTACCCCATATTAGGATACTTCCTGTTAGATAAAGTGCCAGCTTTGCTGACACTTTATCTATTTCTATACTTATAATTTTCCATTATACAAGTGAAACAACAAGTAGTATCACTTGTCTTGAACAAAGAGTGCTGTTGTTTTCAATCCCAGGACACAACAGCACTTTAATGTTTATACTATAATTCCACTAATTCGGATCGAATCCTGTTTAATATACTTTCACTATCTAATCCGTATCTATAATGAAGTTCACTTACGGTTCCATGTTCAATATAGGCATCAGGAACCGCAATATTAAGTAATTTCAACTTCTGATTTTTTGCTTCCAATAAATAATCTGCAACCTTCTGACCAAATCCACCACTTTTCACATTTTCTTCAAGGGTTACAAGAAGTTTGTGACTTTGCATTAATGAATCGAGGATTTCCTGATCAAATGGCGCAACAAAGCGTGCATTAATCAAAGTTACTTTCTTACCTTCGGCAATTAGAACATCCGAAATCTCTTTTGCAGTTTTAACCATGCTTCCCACCGCAAGCAGAGCAAGTTCTGACCCCTCAATTAGTACCTCGCTTTTTCCATACTCCAGTGAATCTTGCTGATCCTCAAATTCAAGATAAGCATCTCCCTTTGGATATCGAATTGCCACAGGTTTATTCAAACTTAATGCATAGCTTAACATTTCTTCAAATTCATATTTGTTCTTTGGCGCCATAACAGTAAGATTTGGAATATGGGACAAAAAGGATATATCAAAAATTCCTTGGTGTGTTTTTCCATCCTGTCCTGTAATACCCGCGCGGTCGATTGCAAATACGACAGGTAAGTTATTGATGCATACATCATGTATGATTTGATCATACGCTCTTTGCAAAAAAGTGGAATAAATAGCCACTACCGGTTTATAGCCGCCAAGAGCTAACCCAGCAGCAAAGGTGACTGCATGCTCCTCTGCAATACCAACGTCAAAAAATCGATCCGGATATAAATTCATGAATTCGGTTAACCCGGTTCCATATGGCATGGCAGCTGTAATTGCAAGAACCTTAGGATCGTTTTTTGCAATTTTCACCATTGTCTCGGAAAATACCTTCGTATAAGAAATACTTTTTTCTTTCCGAATTGGCTGACCACTTACAATATCAAAAGGATCTACTCCATGATAACGGCTAGGGTATTTTTCCGCCGGCTTATATCCCTGACCTTTCTTTGTAAGAACATGAACAACAACTGCTTTTTTAAGTCGTGATGCTGCTTCAAAGGCAGTCTTCATTTGTAACATGTCATGCCCATCTATCGGTCCAATGTAAGTAAGACCCATATCTTCAAAGAACATGCTGGGCAGCATAAAATATTTTATTGCATCCTTAGATCTTTTTAATTTATCAACAATTACTTTACCTACACCAGGTACCTGATTGAGCGTCTGCTCCATGTTCTCTTTAAAGCCGGTATAACCTGAACTGGTACGAAGCTTTGCTAAATAGTTTGCTAATCCCCCGACATTTTCAGAGATGGACATATTATTATCATTTAAAACTATGATAAAATTCGTTTTTAGTCTGCCTGCATTATTGATTGCCTCAAAGGACATTCCGCCTGTTAATGCACCGTCACCAAGCACTGCAACTACCTTATGATTCTCTTCACTTAAATCTCTAGCACGAACCAGACCAAGGGCAGCTGATATTGAAGTTGAACTGTGACCCGTATCAAAAGAATCGCAACAACTTTCCTCCATCTTAGGAAATCCGCTTAGTCCATCTATTTGACGAAGTGTCTCAAATAACTCTTTTCTACCTGTTAGTATCTTATGAACATAAGCCTGATGACCAACATCCCAAACCAGCTTATCTTGAGGAAAATCAAGAAACATGTGGAGAGCCATAGTTAGCTCAACAACTCCTAAATTCGAAGCAAGATGGCCACCTGTTTTACTTATATTCTGTATTAAAAACTCACGGATTTCACCTGCAAGCTTTGGATAATCCTGTGATTTTATTTTCTTAATGTCATTTGCTTGATTAATGCTATCTAAATACTTTGGCAATTAGCTACCACCTCTCTATATCAAACAGATTATTCCTCTAATCCTCTTTATTTCGTTAATCATAATCGTAACTATTATTACGTTCCCACTTTGGGGAACATACCTACTTTTCTCTATTTATTAATGTTAATATTAGTTCTTTCAAGAATTCATTCTTATATGGCAGTGCAGTATAATTTTCAATTGCCCTCTGTGATATGAATGCTACCTCATTATTAGCTTTCTCTAAGTTCATTAATGTCACATAGGTTGCCTTTTCGTTCTTTTCATCACTATGAATTGGTTTTCCAAGCACTTCTTGAGTGCTTGTTACATCGAGAATATCATCTTTAATTTGAAAAGCAAGACCAATATCTCTTGCTATTGTCTCTATTTTATTAACTTCTTCTAATGACGCACCAGCTAAAATCGCACCAATCATCATTGACGCTTCAATTAAAGCTCCCGTCTTCATTTGATACATTAAATCTAACCGTTCCAGGGAGGCAACTCCTTGATAATCTTCCATATCAATGACCTGACCACCTATCATACCATAGATACCTGCTTTTACAGCCAAAACCTGTAGAGCCTTTGCTATTCTTTTATAGAAAACAGTTTCCTGCTCTTCCTTAACCAAGTCAAACGCCTTTGACGCAGTTTCAAAAGCATAGTTTAAAAGACCATCACCTGCAAGGATTGCCATAGCTTCACCATATACCACATGAGTTGTCTTTCTGCCTCTGCGATATTCATCATTATCCATCGCAGGAAGATCATCATGTACCAAGGAATAGGTATGAATCATTTCAATCGCCACAAGAAATGGCTCTAATATTTTATCATTCTCACTCTGAAATAAATGAAAGGTTTCTGACATCAAAATGGGACGCAGACGTTTCCCGCCAGCTAGCAGACTATAATTCATAGCTTCAATTACCGTTTTTTGATATCCTTTTTCTGCAGGATAGTAGTTTTTAATAAGCTCCTCAATTTCAACTGCCTTTTGCTTCAGCTCTTGGTTAAAGTCCATTACTTTCTCCATTATCACTTAAAATGATCAATTGTTTTTCCACTTTATCAATGGAATCATTACATGCTTTTAGAAGTTTCATACCTTCCTGATATAAGGTAAAAGAAGCCTCAAGACTAATATCTGGCTTTTCCAGTGTATCCATAATCTGTTCCAATTCTTCAAATGCTTTTTCTAATTTAAATTCTTTTTCAGACATCTGATACCTCCTTACTTATTCAACCTCTATTTTGAGGACTAATTGTTTCAATTCTTGCTGTTATATCACCATCTAATAAGGATAATGTAAGTAATTCATTGTTCTCAACCTGATAAACACTCTGTATTGGCTTATTCTTTTCGTCAACAACAAGTGCATACCCCTTACTCAACTTAGATAACGGGGATAACCCCTCCAGCTTTGTTATGTAAAGTTCCAATCTATGTCGTTTTTCTTTTAAACGCTGCTGCATCCGCAGCTGCAGTCTTTGCTGCGCTTCTATTAAAAATTGTCTCTTTTCTTTGATTTGATAAGCTGGACTAGCATAGTAGAGTCTAAGTTTTAATTCTTTTACTTTACTCTGATAACGTTGCAGCTTCTGTTGTAATTCTCTTAATAACTTACGCTGATATTCTCTTAATAAGCTTTGATATGCCAGATAATCATTCACCGCAAGTTCTGCTGCCGCAGAAGGAGTTGGTGCACGAAGATCTGAAACAAAGTCAGCAATGGTAATATCAGTCTCATGACCTACCGCCGAAATAATTGGCGTCTTACACTTAAAGATAGCTCGTGCTACGATTTCTTCATTAAATGCCCATAAATCTTCAATGGAACCTCCACCTCTGCCCACAATGATGGTATCAACTCCTAGTTTATCAAGTGCAGTAATACCTTTCACTACGCTTTCAGCCGCTCCATTTCCTTGTACCTGGGCAGGATATAGAATTAATTGCACGTAGGGATTTCTTCGTTTTGCTATATTAATGATATCTTGTATTGCCGCACCGGTGGAAGCAGTTACAATTCCCACCTTTTTAGGATAGGAGGGTATCTGTTTCTTATGTGCGGGCTGAAACAATCCTTCTTCTTCCAATGCTCGCTTAAGTCTCTCAAACTTTTCGTACAAAATTCCCTGTCCATCTAAAACAATCTCATTTGCATATAACTGGTATTTCCCATCCCGTTCATATACATTAATGCTGCCTAGCGCAATGACACTTTGGCCTTCCTCCAGACGAAAAGTCAGCCCTCTTCGTTGTCCTGCGAACATTACACAAGCTAATTGCCCCTGAGCATCCTTTAATGTAAAATAAATGTGCCCAGAGGTATGATATTTACAATTGGATACTTCACCTTTTATATATACGCCGTTAAGTATCCGATCTCTAATAAATAAATTTTTAATATATTGATTGATTTCTGTAACCGAAAAAGCCTGTCCCATAGAACCACCATACCTTTCGGGGTACCTGTAACTTTTGGATTAATATTAAGCTAATTTTGCAAGTACTCCATTGATAAAACCAGGAGAATCATCTCCGCCAAAGGTCTTAGCAATTTCAACCGCTTCATTAATTGCAACTTTAACAGGAATGTCCTCATCAAAACGTATCTCAAAAATTGCCAATCTTAAAATAGTAAGATCCACTTTACTCATACGATTTAGTTTCCAACCACTGGATGCCTCAGATAGAATCTGATCTATTTCATCTAGCTTCTCAACAATCGATTGAATTCTTGAGGTAAGATAAGCATACTCTTCGAGTGATGGCTGCTCCAACTCTGCTATATACAGTTCCATTTGTTCATTTAATTCAGTTACCTCATGAAAATCCTTGCGGAACAGCATAAGGAATATGTGCTCTCTTTTCTCTCTTCTTGTCACCGTACGGTTCCTCCTACACACGAATAAACGTAACTGTTCAGTCCCTTCACAGTTACAGGGCATCTTACGATGCCTTATGCACACAAAACGGATAAAATACATCCATTTTGGCGCTGTCATACTCGAATCCACTGCGTGATTCTCGGGATTCTGAATAGTTAGTTACGAATAAACAACCCTTAGCTTAACATCTAAGGGTTGTTAGGGAATTGTTTACGCTTTTACGATATTAACTCCGGCAATACGGATGTTAACTTCTTTGACCTGTAATCCAGTCATATTCTCTATCGCTAACTTAACCTTTTCCTGTACTTGTTTAGCTGTTTCAGGAATTCCAAATCCATAATCCAACATCAACGCCATATCAACAGAGACAGCATCCGGGTTAACAAGAACCTTAACGCCTTTGGATAAATTCTTCTTTCCCAGTTTCCCAGCAAGATCACTTGTGACATTACCAGCCGGGGTCGAAACGCCTTTCACTTCATTCGCTGCTAAACCAGCAATTGCTGCAACAACTTCATCCGCTATTTGCACTTCTCCTACTTTACCATTCTCATGTATTTTATATGTGTTTCTAATCTCAGGTTCCTTATTCATAATGATTACCTCCTAAGTTCCTATTGTTATTCCGCAAGCCCTATATTATTGAATTGAAAATGTTTTATATTTCTATTCTTTATATAGTATTATACCAAATAACAAAGTTTTTGCAATTACTAATAAATTTTTTCTATTGATAGCCGTTTCGTTACTTCTATTAATCATCAATAACAACGGTTGTAATTTTTATTTTGTCAACTGATACTTCCGTCTCACTCTTAACAACATCTTCAATAATTGCGAGTTCTTGATCAGTTAAAGGCTGTGCTGAATCAATTACTACACTTACTTTATCATTGAGGATTGTTACTACACTTTCACCCAATCCCTTTGCTTCAAGGAGTTTTTCAGCCGCATACTCTTTATCTTTATTTAATGTTAATTGAAGCATTCCGTCAATTGCCTTTTGCTTTGATTCTTCGGAAATATCAGGGCTTTGAATAAGTTCCATATAGATTGCTTTATTCTCTGATCTTAGCTGTTCACGTTCTACTTTACTAGAAATAAAGAAGCCTGAATCAAGAACTGTACTAGCGAGAACTGCTTCACCTGGTACGCCGTCTTCCAGATCAAGTTCACCGTTGTCTGCAACATCTTGTGGATCATCCTGTGCGAGTATATCTTCATCAGAAATGTCAGCTACATCTGCTGTATCTTCTGTATCAGCAACTTCAGTTGTATCTCCATCTGTTTCTGCCAAAGCAGCGTCTTCATCAGTTTCTACCAAGGAAGCATCTTCATCTAAGGCATTATCAGCACTTAAATCTTCTGTATCTGCTGCAATATCCAGATCATCATCCGCCATTGCAAGGTCATCGTTAACGATCCCATCTGTTCCAGCTACTGATAAATCATCAGTAGTATCATCACGTGTAAAACTTAAATATCCAGCGATTACGATCATAATCATTAGCGCAGTAATTATGATATGATTTTTTTTGAATATATTCTTCATTTTAGACCTCCTGCAAATTTTATCTGTTACCCATCTTCATCACTTTAACTTTATGCGCTGGTACATCAAATAATACCTCTGCTGCTTTAATAATGTTCATTACAATTTCAGCATTGTCTCCACCTTCGGCGATCACAACGACACCTTGGATTTGAGGTTCATACTCTTGTATTATGTAAGGTACAGAATCCCCATTCTCGTTCGTAACTAGAACGGTATCCTCTTCCCGGGTTAAACTATTATTCGTTCTGCTTCCGCCCTCCCCATCAACTTCGTTTAAGCTCTCCTGCGTAGAAGGATTATCTTTTAATGGAACCTGCTCGCCTGAGGCTTTCAAAGTTATCATCACCTCAACATCCCCGATACCGGATACTTTTTTTAAGATATTCTCCAGTTTGGTTTCCATTTCTGTTATATAGGTATTCGTATCATAGCTTGTCGTATTCGTATCATTTTGCACATTCGTAGAACTTTTGTCCTCTGTAGTACTATCCGATACTTTTTTTGTACCAAAAAGGTCCGGTACTGACAAAAAAATGATTAAAATCCCTGCTGCAAACAACATTATGATTTTACTTGGACCAATGTCCTTCAGGGAAAGTTTTTTCTTTTCCATGTCATCCTCCCTGTATATTAATATTTATATTACCAGGCTCTATATTATAGAAGTCCGAAAGCTCCGTCTTCAGCTCAATTTCCAACGGTGAAGGCAGTTCCTCAAGCTGTGAAGTATCATCTTTGCCAAAGATGATACTCTCAATCTCAATGGCATCAATGGAAAGGTTATCAGCTTGCTCCTCCTCATCTTCCTTCTTAAGTTTTGCAGTGATATCCATTCTTAAGATTTCTCCAAAGGTCGTACTTT
>JAFACO010000010.1 GCA_023425485.1 Bacillota bacterium | reverse complement strand
ATCCATTACGTATCTGCTGTAGAAGCCGCATTCTGGCATACCTACCACAAGACTAGATACTCCTTTGATTCTACCTATGGTCGCAAGTGCTGTATGCATCGGACAATGACATCCCGGAGAAGCTGAGTAGCTTGATAAACGAATTCCGTTGTTGCTGCTAATCTGTGATAATCTATTAAACTGAACTCCTTTTTCTCTCACTTTTACCTCCTTTATAACATCATTGCCAACTTCATATATTCCTGGGTCATAGGGCTATCAGGAAATGCACTTACCACTGTTTTCCCTAATGCTTCCGCCTGCTGTACCAGAGGATTTCTTGGTATGTGAAATATTAATTCCGTTTCTATTTCCTTAACTGCCTTCTCCACAAGCTCCAACTCATTCTCAATGTTTTTGGCATTCAGAATCACCCCTTTTAGGGAGGCATATTTTCTCTTACCAAACATTTTTACCGCATGTGCTATATTCGTAGCTGCATAGAGAGACATCATCTCACCCGATGATATTATGTATACTTCTTCTGCATAACCTCCACGAATTGGCATTGCAAAGCCGCCACATACTACGTCACCCAAAACATCATATATTACCACATCCGGTTGATAGATTTCAAAAGCCTGTAACTCCTCTAATTTCTCAAAGGCAGTGATAATTCCCCTTCCTGCACATCCAACGCCTGGCACAGGTCCTCCCGATTCTACGCATAGAACACCTAAATCACCTTGATATACAATCTCTTCTAAGGTCAAGTCCTCTTTATCTCTTAACAAATCTAGAACTGTTGAAATTGGTTTGCCTCCAGTTAAATTTCTCGTAGAATCTGCCTTCGGATCACAACCAATTTGCATCACTTTTTTACCGCTCCTTGCAAGCGCTGCTGAAAGATTGGATACCGTCGTGGATTTGCCAATACCGCCTTTTCCGTATATTGCTATTTTCTTCAACTTGCCACCCTCTTCTTGTCTGAATTCTTTTTATTTAGTAATTGATAGGATACTAAGATAGGCTTATTGGTTCTGCTATCTGTTATGATGTCTGCCTCAATATCATATACCTTTCGTATGGTTTCCTTGCAGATAACTTCATTTGGCGTACCGGAACAAATGATTTCCCCTTGCTTTAGCGCTACCAGAAAATCGGCATATCTGGAGGCAAGATTGAGATCGTGCAGCACCATAACAATGGTACAACCATATTCTCTATTTAAGTCCTCCAGCAGTTCCAACACCTCTAACTGGTATGCCATATCCAGATAGGTAGTAGGCTCATCGAGAAGGATAATATCTGTTTGCTGTGCTAATGCCAGTGCAATCCATACTCTCTGTCTCTGACCCCCGGATAGATTATCTACAAGCTGGTTCCTTATAGAAGCCAGCTTTGTAACTTCCAAAGCCCAATCAATAATCTTTTTATCCTCCTCCTTTAGCTTCCCAAGACCCTTTTGATAGGGGTAACGACCATAGGAAACCACTTCCTCCACTGTCAGACCCTCTGGAGCGGTGGGACATTGGGGTAGAATCGCCATTTTCTTAGCTAACTCCCTGGTGGAGAATTCTTCAATCTTAGCTCCATCGAGATAGATACTCCCCTTTTGGGTTTTCATAATGCGTCCCATGGCTTTTAAAAGAGTTGATTTACCGCAGCCATTCGGACCAATAATCGTCGTTATTTTACCAAGAGGTATCTCAAGGGTCAGCTGCTCAATTATTTTTAGATCACCATAAGCTACATCAACCTGATCAATCATATAATCTTTCATTATTTGTCTCCTTTTCTTTTACGGTTCTTGCTGGCAATTAATAAGAAAATAAAGTATGGTGAACCAATGACTGCTGCTACAATACCTGCAGGTATTTCAGAGGGTTCAATGATGGTACGCCCTATGGTGTCTGCAATTAGCACCAGCAACGCTCCAGTAAGTGCAGAAGTTGGCAGTAACATTTTATGCCTTGCTCCCACCAGCCTTCTTGCCAGATGCGGACCTATGAGTCCAACAAAGTGAAGACTACCGCTTATGGTAACAGAAGCTGCTGCCAAAGCCACTGCAGTAAATAGTAATTTCTTTTTCTCGCTGGCAACCTTTACTCCGATACCAATCGCCATGGGATCACCAAATCCCAAGACATCCATTTCCTTTGCTTTCAACAATAGATAGGTGAATCCTAGTATAATCCAAGGTAATAATGCAATAATCAACTTCCAGTTTGCTCCCCAGATACTGCCGGCTTGCCACACTGCGATAAAATCCACTTGATCACTATCCAGTTTTAATACTATTAAGGTCATTAAGGAATTAATTCCTGCTTGTATTGCTACACCATTTAATACCAAACGCATTGGGTGTAGTCCAGTATTCTTCTGCACGGATAACAAATAAATAACCACACTTGTAAGTAATGCACCTAAAAGAGAGAAAACCGGTAATAGTAGGGTTGCTCCAGTAGTCAAGGTTCCGTATAAGGTCATAAACACGACCACCACAATACCAGCACCAGCATTTATTCCAAGAAGTCCTGGGTCAGCCAAAGGATTCCGTGTAATTCCTTGAAGAACACAACCCGATAACGAAAATCCTATGCCTATTAAAATTGAAAGAATAATACGTGGAAGGCGAAATTCAAATACAATCAGCTTTTCCTTGGCATTTCCTCCTCCTGTAAGGATTCGAAGTAAATCCGTAAAGGTAATGTCCGTGTAACCAGCATTCATGCTGACAAACAACATAATGATGAGAAGAAGAAATGCACTTATTAAGGTAATAATAAATCTGCGGTTTTTATGTAAATTACTCATACGTTTTCGTTATGCCCTCCCTCTTTCCTTTTGTGCATAATACAAAAAGATTGGTACACCAACAAGTGAAATCAATGCTCCCAGAGGAATTTCAGCAGGTCGATTAATAGTTTTAGCAAGATAATCTGCAAATACTACTAAAAGCGCACCTTGAATTGCACTTAGGGGAATCACCCACCGATAATCAGCACCTACCAGAAAACGTACAAAGTGAGGTATCATAATTCCTACAAAGCTGATGCTTCCGCATAAGGCAAAGGAAGTACCAGATAAGAGGACTACAATCACCGAGCATACACCTCTGGTTAATCTTGTATTAACGCCAATTCCAATTGCCATTTCTTCCCCTAAATTCATAATTGAAATTTTACGAGAAAGAGTGAGTGAAATTAAAATTGAAGCGAGAATAACCGGTCCTCCGATCCATAATTGCTTCCAACTAGTTCCCGAAACGTTACCCATGGTCCAAAACATTATGTTTTGAGTTGCATTGGCTGTAATGGCAAGTCCTTGACTTAAAGCTGAAAATAAAGTACTTATGGTCGCTCCTGCTAGGACAAGTTTTATAGCCTGATTGCCGCCAGGTACTAGCTTACCAATTACTTGAACACAAATAGCGCCAAAGGCTGCCCCCAGAAATGTAATAATAACAATCATGGAATACGATACATTATGAAATAGAATTAGAGCAGCTGCCAAAAAGAGCCCTGCTCCTGAACTTAATCCCATTAACCCAGAATCTGCAAGCGGGTTCTTGGTAATTCCCTGCATAATAGCACCGGCTACTGCTAATGCCGCACCAATTAGTGCTCCAGCCAGAATTCTGGGAATTCTCATATCCCTAACAAGAAGTTGATGAGAATTAGTTGGGTCAAAGGCTACAAATGCTTCCTTTATTGTTTGCAGGGATATGTTTGCTGCTCCACTCATCAAGGATAACACCATGACTAGTATAAGTATTGCTATGCTAAAAAAAAGGGCAAAGACCGCAATTTTAGTTCGATTCCTTTCCTTTCTATCAGCTTGATGATCAGTTGACATTATGACTTCCTCCAATATGCTGTATATAACCAGCTGCACTTTACATGATTTTTAATATACAACAAACAGATGCAGGCGCACTCCTCCCTGCATCTGTCCATACTAATTCTACCCCTAAAGGCAGCTTAAACCCCAAAGAAAAATTTATACTATTCGCCTAATAAAGCCTTTGTAATAAAGTTTACTGTATAAACGGTAGCCAGAGGACTGCAAGCATGACCACTGCCATCTAATACATATACGTGATCATTTTGAACAGCCTTTAATGACTGCCATACAGAATTGCCTGTCATTGCTTCATAGATTGCTTCATCACCGTCGAAGACATTTAAGAAGATATAGTCTGGATTCATTTCAACAATCGCTTCCATGGAAACCTGCTCAAAGTTAGTTGAGGTAGTGTAACCTTCTGGAACATTTAATCCAAGACCAGTTGCATCATCATATAAGTCAGGGCGATATGCACAGTAGTAATTGTCTTCTCCCATAACGGAGATCTGCATTATTGTTTGGCCACTATATTGTTCTTCTAATTTAACTTTAGCATCCTGAAGCTTCTTATCAACTTCTGCAATTACATCCTCGCCCTTTGCTTCCTTATTAACAAGTTTTGCAACCTGACGAACACTTAATCTCCAGTCCATCTTTGTATCAGGACCAAATACTGCAACATTAGAAATTTTCTCAAGATTTTCAATTTCTAACTGACTTACATCATATGCCTGTGATAAGATAATGTCTGGCTCTAATTCAGTAAGTAGTTCTAAATTAACTTCTTTTTGACCCATATCTTGTACACTGCTTAAATCATAACCTTCAAATGCATCCCAGGTAGCGATATAGTTTTCTGCACCGGAAGCTGCAATCGGCATGTTATCCAGCAGAATTAAAGTTTCCCAAAGCGGTAAATAATCAACAGCAATCTTAACAGGTTCCTTATCTAAAACAACTTCTCTACCTGCTGCATCCACATAGGTATAAGGATATGTAATACCAGTACTCGTTTCTTCAACTTCCCCTGCGTCTGTAGAAACTGGTGCTTCGGTAGGTTCAACTGTAGGTTCAACTGTAGGTTCTACAGTTGTTGTATCTGTTGTATCCTCCTGTACGGTGGTATCCTTTGCAACATCTTCTGATGTATTCTTACCGCATGCAACAAGCATCATTGATGTCATCACTGTAAGTATTGCTACTGTAATAAAACGTTTCATTTATTGTTTCTCCTCTTCTGATTATGATAGTCATTATCATTACAGTAAAAAAATATAACATACATTTCATTAGAAGCAAATGGATAAATTACTAATTAATATGGATTTTTTCCAAACTGATTGCGAAACCTTTTCGGCGAAAGACCAACATTTTGTTTAAAGATACGGCTAAAATGCAAAGAATCTTCGTATCCAACCATCGCAGAAATATCAGATATTGAAATATCCTCCTCAATCAGTAGTTCCTTAGCTCTCTTTATTTGTGTCTCAACGATATACTTTTTAGGGCTAACCCCTAATTTTTTATGAAACTGATAATAAAATTGCTTCGGGTTAAGTCCAAATTCCTCTGCTAATCCTGTCACATGTAAATTCGTATGTAGATTTTTATGTATGTACTCCAATATCTTTTCAAGGGAATCCTTGGGTTGATAATCAGATCGCTCTTCTGAATATGCAAGTACTTTTGAGATTATGTCATACAAAATTGCCTTAGTTGAAAGTATGCTTTTTCTTCCAGGTTGACGATATTCATTGGTAAGCTTCTCTAGTAACTGCAGTATTTCCCGGTATCGATCTGAAAAGACTTTTAGGGTATAATGTGTGGTTAATAAGGAATTGGCAGTTTTGTCCTCATCCAGCACTTTGTAATGCATTAATATATATTCCCATTCTCCATCATCAAAGGCTTCTTTACTTATATCCATACGTGATCCTGCATGGAGAATCGTACCATACTCTAGCTTATATTCAGTTCCACACAAAGTAAATTTTGCACCTCCCTGTAC
This sequence comes from Bacillota bacterium, assembly GCA_023425485.1. Lineage (GTDB taxonomy): Bacteria > Bacillota > Clostridia > Lachnospirales > Lachnospiraceae > Mobilitalea. The sequence continues at coordinate 4,825 of JAFACO010000010.1, read as the reverse complement.
CGGAAAAACAAAGCCGCACACACCTTCCATTGTTGTCTGCTCCAAAGCTTTACTTCCCGCAGGAACTTTCACCTGATAAATGCCATCTAGTTGAAGATTTGCCTGTGCGTACTGTAGCAATAATTGATTTGAAAACATTTGAAATAATTCTCCCTTATCACATTGGTTAGTTAATATGTCAATTCATTTTTGATTGTTAGCATCTTCTAACACAAGATTATAACATACTGTTGCTTATTAAGTCAGCAAGTTTTTTATGTAATAGGACGAAGTTTCCTATTGCAAAAAAAACCGACCTACAATCGTTAGATTCATGTCTAACAATTGGAGGCCGGTACAAACATTCCAAGTAACAGAATCTTCTTTATAATTAGGTTAATTAAAAAGCATACGTCCACCAACCACATCCCAGTTGATGTCTGTCATAAAATTATGTATATAATCATTTTTATCATCCGCATATTGAAGAAAATATGCATGTTCATACATATCTAATACAAGTAAAGGTGCTGAATAAGCAATATTTCCAAGATCATGTGAATCTAAACTAATGTTACGAAGTCTGCTGCTTCTTTGATCATAAGCAAGCACTGCCCAGCCTCTACTAGCCTTGGCTGTAGCAATAAAATCCTCCTGCCAATTCTCGAAATTATTGAAATCCTTTTGTATCTGGTCCACAACAGCATCACTTGGATCCGATGTATTTCCGCCTATGTTCTCAAAATACAATTCATGTAATATCACTCCATCAAGCGCATAGGTTTCACCTCTTTTTAATTCTCTATAATAACTAAAGGTGCTATTGGATTGATTTCTTTGTGTATCCCCACTCTGGAGAATTGCATCAATTTTATTAATATTTGTTACATATCCCTCATACAGTCTCATATGAACATCGAACTGTTCCTTATTAATGACTGTTATATCATTTGAGTAAGTAAAAGGTATCATTTCTATCATTATAAAAAACCTCCTTAAAATATATATCCTGTATAAGTTATTAATCAAACACTCTAAATGTTCACGTTATAACTTGTACATCTTATATATCTTACGAGGAGGTAAGAGAATTTATGCCAGTATATTAATATTACTCTTTTTTCTAATCTTCCTTTTCATGAGGATGCTTATCATGATCCGTTTTTTCGATATCCCTATAGGCTAATAAGTAGTTTATACCGGAAACGATAATACCACCTCCGACAAAATTACCAACTGCTGCAACAATCAAATTATAAAAAATATTACCTAATGTAATTTCAGCTCCACCGAAATATGCAATGAACAAATAATACATATTTGCTACCACGTGTTCCGTACCACTGATAACAAATACCGTGATTGCAAGCCATACCACAACAACTTTACTGATTTCCTCTTTACAGCTATAAGCAAGACATACACCTGTACATACTATAATATTACATAGTACTGCACTGACAAAAAGTTGTCCAAGGGGCATGTGCACCTTATGTATTGCCTTCTCAATGACCAGGTTCATAACCTGTTCGTTAAAAATTCCTGCTGTCTTTGTAAGAAATGCAATTAGCATACCACCTAGTAAATTAGCAGTAAATATTAATATAAGTATTCCAAATATTTTGCGGACACGTGTTCGTTTTGCATATACGGCAGTCATTACCATACAGTCACTGGTAAATAATTCTGCCTGCATCAAAATAATAGCTATAATTCCTACAGGGAAAACCAGTGCACCAAGAAAGGAACCAAGTCCTGGGTCAGCCAAACTAGCGGAAAGCTTTAAAGCTCCAATTGCTCCAATGGCAATGTACATACCTGCCAGAATACCTTGTACTAATAAAATGTTAATTGTTTTGTTCGCTTTGTGTTTGCTTTGATATAAAATATATTCTGTCAATGCTTTCGGTCCTGAATATTGTTTCATTAAATCTAAATCCTCTCTTTTTAAATCCATAGGTAATTACAGAACGTATTACATAGCCGTTTAATAATTACCTATTATATTCTTTTATTAAAATAATCCTATAATTCTGCCTGTATCATCTACGTCGATGCTTTCCGCTGCTGGTACTTTTGGTAATCCAGGCATTGTCATTACCGTTCCAGTAATTGCAACGATGAAACCTGCACCTGCAGATACATAGATCTCACGAATATTAATTAGAAAATCAGTTGGTCTGCCTAATTTTGAAGCATCGTCAGATAGGGAATATTGATTTTTTGCCATACAAATTGGCAGATTACCATAGCCTAACGCCTCTAACTTTTTGATTGCAGTCTCAACAGATGCATCATACGTAACACCCGATGCCCCATAGATTTCTTTCGAAATTGCTTCAATCTTTTCCTTAATTGATAAGTCCAAAGGATAAAGTGGTGCATAGTTACTTTCCTTGTTATTTAAGGTCTCTAATACCTTGTTTGCAAGCTCAATACCACCTTCTCCACCTTTTTCCCATACCTCGCATAAAGCAAAGTCACAGTTACGACTCTCACAAAAGTTCTTTACATATGCTAACTCTGCATCTGAATCTGTAATAAAACGGTTTAAACTTACCACAATTGGAACACCGTATTTTTGCAGATTTTCAATATGCTTTTCAAGATTTACAATTCCCTTTTCCAGAGCTTCCAAATTCTCGTTTGAAAGTTCTGCTTTTACAACTCCACCATTGTATTTTAAAGCACGAATGGTTGCTACAAGTACAACTGCTGCAGGTTTTAAATCAGCCATACGACATTTGATATCGAGGAACTTCTCTGCCCCAAGATCTGCCCCAAAGCCAGCCTCGGTAACTACAACATCTGCTAATTTAAGCGCTGTCTTTGTTGCTCTGACACTGTTACAGCCGTGAGCAATATTCGCAAAAGGTCCTCCATGGATAATGGCAGGAGTATTATCCAGTGTTTGGATAAGATTTGGCTTTAGTGCATCCTTTAATAAAGCTGCCATTGCTCCTACTGCCTTCAGTTGTTCAGCAAATACTGGTTCGCCCTTGGTATTATAGGCAACAACAATTCGTCCCAGTCTTAGTTTCAAATCTTCCATATCATCAGCCAGGCAGAGAATAGCCATAATCTCTGATGCAACCGTAATGATAAAATGGTCTTCCCGAACCACACCGTCTGATTTTTTACCCAGACCAATGACAATATTACGCAGTGCTCTGTCGTTCATGTCAAGGCATCTCTTCCAGACAATCTGATTAGTGTCAATGTTTAAGATATTTCCTTGTTGAATATGGTTATCTAATAAAGCTGCAAGTAAGTTGTTTGCCGAGGTTATCGCATGAAAATCTCCAGTAAAGTGAAGATTTAAATCCTCCATCGGAACTACTTGAGCATTACCGCCTCCAGCAGCACCACCCTTTACTCCAAAGCAGGGACCCAGGGAAGGTTCTCGAAGTGCAATAACAGAGCGTACCTTTAATTTACCAAGTGCTTGCCCAAGACCAACTGTCGTAGTGGTTTTACCTTCTCCAGCAGGTGTTGGATTAATGGCAGTCACTAATACCAACTTACCATCCTCATTGTCTTTTACTCTTTCCCATAATTCATCGGAAAGCTTTGCTTTGTATTTACCGTAATACTCTAAATCTTCCTCTGTTATATGAAGTTGCGCTGCAACCTCCTTAATATGCTTGAGTGTAGCTTCCTGAGCAATTTGAATGTCTGACTTCATTCGTGTTCCTGCCTTTCTATGATTTTCACACTAACGGAATAAATATTTTAACTCAAGTTTTCATACCCACCCTATTATACAAGAACAAGACTAAATATGACAAGGAAAATAATTATCAAAAATTACTTGCTTTATAAACCAAAGATAGTATACTATTTTTATTACTCAATTACATAGAAATGCAGGAAATTGTTAATCAATTGCAATATTATCCATTTATTAACTATATTTGTATTGCAGTTAACCAAATTGATTGTTTTAGTGAAAGGATGTTCCCCATGAAATATGATACCGTGATTTTTGATCTGGATGGTACCCTACTCAATACCCTCGATGATCTACGCGATAGCCTTAATGATGCCTTAATTCAGAATGGATACTCAACACGAAGCCTTGAAGAAGTAAGGCGTTTTGTTGGTAATGGTGTAAAAAATCTTGTTCGTAGATCCCTCCCAGAGACTTCCAGCGAAGAGGAAGTTATAAAGATTATGGATATTTTCCTGGTTCATTATAAAAATAATATGCAGAACAAAACGAGACCCTACAATGGTATTATGGAGCTGTTACTGGACTTGAATCGTTACAACTACAAACTTGCCATTGTTTCAAACAAATACGATCCAGCTGTGAAAGCTTTGGCAAAGACTTACTTTGGCAATTTATTTCCTGTTGCAATTGGCGAAGCTCCTGATATTAAAAGAAAGCCAGCACCGGATAGTATTTTTACCGCTGTGAAAGAACTCGGCTCGGAATTATCCAATACCATATTAGTTGGCGACTCTGAAACCGATGTACAGACAGCTAAAAATGCAGGAATTCCTTGTATCGGTGTTACCTGGGGCTTTCGTAACCGTGAGGTACTAAGAAGTGAAGGTGCAGATTTCTTAATCGATACTCCTAAGGAAATACTTACTATTATATAAGAAGCTTTACAATTACTTATTCAAAACTAATATTAGCAGAGTCGTTAAATACACCAGCAACGATAAAATCAATAACATAAACAACAGCTTCCCGCTACAGTATAATTAACTGTTTAGGAAGCTGTTTCTTTTATATCTCTCTATTTAAAAACCACATTTTAAATATCCGTTTTTTAAATACTCTTCTTATTAATACTTGTTTTATTAAATACTCTCTTTTTAATACTCATCCAAATAC
>JAFACO010000581.1 GCA_023425485.1 Bacillota bacterium | reverse complement strand
CGGATTATATATGCTAACTTTGGCGATTCCTACAGCAAATAGGAAAAAAAGAATTTATCTGTTAATTAGGAATGTAGCAACCTATGCCAGGTTTACCTATCCGTTCCTTGCCATTATTCTAATGTATTTTATTATAGCAATGATATGTGTCGCTACCCCGGAAATCGTATATAGTAGTATAAGCAAGAAGACTCTAGTGGAACGGCTGAGAGAAGGGGAATAAGATTAACCTTAAAGATTTATTGAGTTTGTATAATATTTGAGGACGAATAACTGCGCCTGATTTTGTATATCTGGGGAAGTTACTCGTCTTTTTTCTTAGGTTCTAGGTTGTTTTTCCTGCATTCACCACTGGAAGAGTAGTATAGGATTGTATCTGCAGCGATGGATTCTCCATCTTTCTCATTAACATAATTCCCGCCTGAACTCCCATGTCATAGACATTGATATCAATTACCGTTGGTTTTGGTTCAATAATCTTTGAATAAGGATATAAATCAAAGGTTAGAAAAGCAATGTCCTCTGGGACCTTAAGATTTAATTTTTCTATAGCTTTCATGGAACCAACAGCAATCGTGTTGTTTTCGCAGACGATGACACGTGGTGGTTTCTTTGCTTCTAATAACTTTATCGTAGCTTTATAGCTTTCTTCTGTGCTAGAATCTGTGTATTGAATACGCTCTGGAGCAATCAAATAACCATAGCTATGCATTGCGCCAAGAAAACCCTTTTGCCGCTGCATGGAGATATAGTCTGTCTTTTTGCCACCAATAAATGCGACCTCACTGTAGCCAGAGGTTATTAAATATTCAGCAGCATACTGTCCAGCTAAAGCGTGATTGGTATCCACCCAGCATAAGGAAGTTTCAAAACCTGGGTGACCAATTAATATGTGGGGAAATTGCTGCTTGATAATTAAATCAGCAATCTCCTTATTAATGGCAGAACCATGAATAATCATACCATCAGCACATTTTTTTGCCATTACTTTAGCAACTGTCTCTCCAGGATAAGCTTCCATATAGGTATCTACTAGGGTCATGGAGTAATTTGTTTTTTTTATTTCACTGTTCACCCCGCACATAATATCAAACATATGAGGGTTATGGTAAGCTTCATCTTTTCCCAACGAGGTTAGGAACACAATGTTTTGTGTAGATTGCCTTGCAAAGCTTACGGCTCTTGAATTCGGCGTATAATTAAGTTTTGTTATTGCGTCATTGACCCTATCAACGGTAGCTTGAGAAATGGTGGTCCAGTTGTTTAGTACTTTGGATACTGTGGAGGTGGAGACTCCTGCTTCTCTGGCAACGTCACGAATGGTTATTGGCATGATTTCACTCCTTAAATAATAGACAGATTTATTAATATAGTATAGCGGTTTCCTTACAAAGTCAACTATAATTACTAAAATATAATTGACCTAGTCTAATGATTATGGTAAAAATAACTTAAACAAGACGCAGTAATGCTCTTGTGAAGAATAAGATTAGGAAAACGGTTTCCTAATATATTTAATAGGAGGATATATTTATGAAGCGAATTATTTGTTTCGTTCTAAGCGGGTTGCTCATCATGGGGGCATTAACAGCATGTGGCAAAAATACCAATGTTACGAAAGACACACCAAAGACAGAACCTGAAGTTACACAGGGAGCTTCTGACGCAGATGCAGATACAGACACGGATACCGATGTAACAGCAGAACCAGTGGAACTTAAAATCTGGCATGATGGTAATGACGCAATTATGGAAGTTATCGCAACAAAAGTAAATGACACCTTAAAAGACGAGGGTATTAGCGTCGTTTTTGAGAAAAAAACAGGTCTTACCGATCAAATGAAATTATATGGTACAGATGCAGCAAATGGTCCTGATCTATATTTCTACGCACATGATTCTTTGGGTATGTTTGCAGAAATGGGAATCTTAGCTCCAATTACTGACATCATTAGTACTGATACAATGGCAGATTTACTGCCAATGACAATGGAAGCAGGTACCTATAAGGATGTTCAATATCTTCTTCCTGTTTATTTTGAAACTTTATTATTCTTATACAATAAGGATATGTGGACTGGAGATATTCCAACAACTACAGAAGATCTCTATAATTATATGGTAGCCAATACTGACACCAACGCAGGTACGTATGCGGTTGTTAACCAACATTCCACCGCTTATAATGTAGCACCTTTCATCAATGGCTTTGGTGGCTATATCATTAATTCAGATGCTAATCCTGGATTAAATGAACAAGCTACCAAGGATGCGATTACCTATAATCAAAAGTTTGCACAGTTACAGGCTGACGGTGATTATGGCACCGTAACAACCTTATTTAATGATAAGAAGGCAGCAGCCATCATTGGCGGACCATGGTTGATTTCAGATATAAATAAGGCAGGAATTAATCTTGGTATTAAGTCCTTAGCAGAGTTTAAACTTCCAAACGGCAACGGGCTTGCACCTTATTCAGGTGTACAAGGAATTGGGGTATTAAAATACGCAGTGGAGTCAAAAAAGAATGCAATAGCTAAAGTGTTAGAAGTACTCGCAGGGGCTGAAGTTGGAATTGATTTAGCAAAGCAATCCAATTGTGCACCAGCTAATGTTAAATCCTACGACGATGCAGATGTTGCTGCCAATGAAATGATTGTTGCAATGAAAACTACTGCTGAAACTGCAAAGCCGATGCCAAATGTTCCTCAAATGGGCGTTATGTGGGGACCTACAGAATCCTTACTGGCTGCTGTCAATAAGTCCGGTGAAAACGTAGATACTGCAGCAGATAAGTATCAAGACGAAGCATTAACTGCTATTGGTGATATGCAATAAATTTTGACATAATCAATTTTAAATACTCAAATAGATGGCTGCTGTTGCAAAGTTAGTATAGCTTGCAGCAGCCCCTACTACGAGATAAAAGTAATAATAAACCTGATTTACCTTTTAAGGAGGATTTAATGAAAAGAAAACATACCTATCTCCCTTGGCTTTATGCATTGCCAGCGATACTTCTGATTGGAATTATTATAGTATTTCCGATCCTCTATACTGGTTATATCTCTTTGACAGATATGAATTTATTTCATTGGCTCAATTATAAGGTAATTGGATTAGGGAATTATCAAAGAGCATTATTAAAAGTTGATTCAGGATTTCTTACTGCGTTGGGAACCACTGTCATATGGACAATCATAAATATGGTATTGCAAGTTGCCATTGCCTATTTCATCGCACTTGGATTAAATGTACAAGGCTTAAGGCTGAGTCGATTGTATAAAACTTTGCTTATGTTCCCTTGGGCTATGCCTGCTTATGTATCCATTCTATTGTGGCGGGTGGGTATGTACAATACAGAGTTTGGATTTCTGAATAAATTAGCAGTTATACTGGGACTTCCTAAAGTTAACTTCTTATCCGAAAATGTTCCTGCTTTTCTTTCGTGTATGGTTTTAAACTTATGGATGGCATTGCCATTCATGATTATGATGATAGATGGTGCATTGCAGAGTATTGATCGAAGCTACTATGAAAGTGCAATGATTGATGGGGCTGGATTTTTGAAAAAGAATTTACATATCACAATTCCCTCTCTTAAGCAGATTATTGCACCTGCAGTTATATTAACAACCTTTACGACCTTTAAGCAGTTTGACATTATTTATCTGCTAACCATGCAAAAAGGTTCATTGACTGGTGCTACCTTACATACGATTATTACTTACGCTCATAAAAATGCCTTTGTCACCAATAATTATGGATTATCCTCCGCTGTATCCATTGTGATATTTGCAATAATAATCGTGTTTTCAGGATTTATGAATCGGGGAATAAAGGAGGAAGACTGATGAAAAAAAATAAATTTAAAAAACACCTGGGGCTTACGGCTCTGAATGCCTTTTTTATTATAATATGTACCATTGGCTTACTGCCAATTCTATATGCTCTTTCTCTAGCCTTTAGCGGCAGCGGTGGAGCCCTGACGTCTGACTTATCCTTTTTGCCTAAGAATCCTACCTGGAATAACTTTCGAGTAATTCTTTTGGAGGAGCCCTTTTTAATCTGGTTGAAGAACTCCATGATTCTAAGTGTTGGAACAATGGTACTTGCGATTAGTTTTGCGATTGTTGCTGCTTATGCCTTCTCCAGATTTCGTTTTAAAGGAAGACGTAAAGTATTAAAAATACTTCTGTTACTAAATGCATTTCCGCAGATTCTTTCTATGTTTGCCATTTTTCGGTTATTTAAAACTATGAATTTATTAAATTTACATCTTGGTCTTATCATTATTTATGCTGGTTCCATGTGTATTTTTAGTATATGGAATATGAAGGGGTATTTTGATACGATACCCGTCGAAATTGAAGAAGCATCAAAAATTGATGGTGCAAGTGACCTAAGATTACTCACAAGAATTGTGTTACCCCTTGCCAGACCTGCAATTATTGTTACGTCTGTGATGGTACTTATTTTTGTTTGGAATGAGTATCTGTTTTCAACAACCTTTATGATGAGTGAAAATAGCTATTCCCTTGCTGGAGGGCTTTATCAGCTTCAAGCAAATGATTATAGCAGAAGCTGGCCTTTGTTCTCGGCTGCCTCCATTTTAGTGTCCATACCAATTCTAATCATATTCTTTTGCATTCAGAAGTATATGGTTTCCGGTCTTACTGCCGGTGGTGTAAAGGGATAAGTTATAAAATTTTAAAGGAGTTTAAGAATGAATAAAAGTGCAATTTTACATATACCTCAATCACAGTTTGCCTTTGCAAACAGTGAGTACACCTTGACCATACGTCTGCGGGCTCAAAAAGATGATTTGACAACCTGTACCTTATTTTATGGTGATCGTGCCTGTTATCAGACACCGGTACAGTTTTACCCTTTGCCAATGAAGCTTGTGGTAACGGATGAACTGTTCGATTACTATGAGGTAACTTTTGATAGTCCGTATAACAG
>JAFACO010000580.1 GCA_023425485.1 Bacillota bacterium | reverse complement strand
ACATAACGTTGGACAAATTATGATTCTTTGGTATTAATTTGATATACTCCTTCAGGGTAGTAGCTTTTAACAATCGAAAAGGTGTATTGGCATCCTTAATGGACACATGAAAGTATAACCATAACACAAACTTCAGGGTTTTTGTTACAAAGACTCTAGAACCACCATCCTGTCGACCTTTTCGATGACCAATAATCATATCATAGTCTTTTCTGGCATTCCAAAAATCCCAGAATTCCTCTGGTAGAGTCTGTCCGTCAGAATCTGTTTGAAAGATATAATCTGCTCCCTTATCAAGTGCATATTCATATCCATATAAAACAGTAGCTCCATGACCGCCATTGGGCTTTGTAAGAGGCTCAAAAGCATTCAGCTCCTTTGCCTCTGTCAACATCATTTGATAAGTAGAATCTTTGCTTCCATCATCAATGATAACAAGCTTGCTGCCATTGCCTGCTTTTTCAACAATGGGATACCAATCCTGTATCACCTTTTTAATATTTGCTTCCTCATTATATGCAGGAATGACTATATATAGTTTGTCCACCTATTTATCCTCCCTCTAATTCATTTCTTGGTTACCCCCATAATATTTCTACATGCTATCTCTCTGTCGTAGCATCTTCCCGTGTGAACTTTGAGCTCCTATTAACCACGTGCCTTGATTTCCTCAAAGGCTTCCAGTGCTCTTTTTACAACACCATCCATATTATAATAACGATATTCTGCAAGCCTTCCAATGAAGAGAATATTCTTTTCCTTTTTTATCTCCTCAGCATAAAGTGCATAGCGTTCCTTATACTCCTTCGTTGGATAAGGATAATACGGATCACCTTCATCGCATGGGAATTCCTTACCTATGGTAGTTTTCTTATTGCTTTGGCCTGTTAACTTCTTGTATTCGGTAATACGGGTATAATCATAGTCATTGGGATAGTTCACCACGGGTGCTTCTTGATATTCTTCTTTATCATGGGTTTCAAAGACAAAATTAATACTGCGATAGGCTAGTTTGCCATGCTTGTAATCATAGAACTCATCCGTTGCGCCGGTGTATACCATAAAGTCATACTCAATATCTTTAATCACTTCTTTGTAGTCTGTATTCAACATAATCTTGATATTTTTATTCACAATCATTTTCTCACACATTTTTGTGTAGCCATGTGTTGGCATGCCCTGATATTTATCATTAAAATATCTGGTGTCGCGGTTTAATCTGATTGGAATTCTAGAGATTACACTGGTGTCAAGTTCACTCGGATCAATACCCCATTGTTTTTTTGTATAAGTTTCAAAGAATTTCTCATAAATATCTTGTCCTACTTTACTTAAGGCAACATCCTTACTGGTCTGGATATCCTTGATGTCCTCAGCTTGTTTCTTTAAGAATTCCTCTACCTCAAAGCAGGTTAAATTTAAATTATATAACTTGTTGATGGTCTCAACTGTAATCGGCATTGGAATCAGGTTTCCATCCACATAGGTTAAAACTCTGTGCCAGAAATCATTCCATTTCGTAAATTTAGAAAGATATTCATATACATGACGTTCATTTGTATGAAAGATATGCGGTCCATAATTATGAATCAAAACTCCATCCTCATTGTAGGAATCGAAGATATTCCCTCCAATGTGTCCTCTCTTTTCAATAACTAATACCTTTTCGTTTAATTCATTTGCTATTCTTTCTGCTATGGTAAGACCTGCTAAACCTGCTCCGACAATCACATATTTAAATTTCATTCTATAATCCTTTCCTTTCCGGGTACTTGCCATTTCGAAGCGCAAGCACAACATTTGAATAGTGAATATTTATATCCTCTTCTATCCTGTCAGTAGAATTGGCATTATTTCTAAACTTATATTCCCTTAATTATAAATAGGTTGAGTTGTATCATATATTGTAAGCTTGTATTCACCCTCGCCCTCTGTATAAACCGCTTGATAAGTATTATTGATATTCTCTTCATTAATTACATATAATTCACTCGTTCTATTACTTCGATCAACGATAATATACCTAATCTGATTTACTCTGCATAGCAAGTTCAATTCCTGCGGTGTGGAAGCTTCATACATTCTGGCAACTTCCAGAAAGCGCTTATTTGTATCATAGCCTGCTGACCATGGAAAATATGCAGAACCTTCAAATAACATAGCCCCGCCAAACACCACTTGGTTAATTGTATAATCTGCCGTTAGGAAAATATCCTTGGAATCACTGTTCTCCCTAACCCACTTTGATAAGGAATCATCTGTATTAAGAACAATGGCAGTCTCGGGAGAGTTTTTCTTTAGCACCGTCACAAAATCATAGATGCCTGTGGCCGTGAGCACAAAAATAATTAAAATGCTACCAAGAAAATAACTTATTCTTTTTCTCTCTAGCAATTTGACGACAATGGTTGCTGCAAAGATTCCAAGTAAAATACAACTCATCATAATATATTTATGATTTACAGTAACATCTATTGTTAATGATACAGTAAATGCAAAGAGCAATGGGATACAGAAGCAAATAATTAGATATTTACGAATTAACTTCTCTACTCCAAAAGAGACTAGCAGTACCAAAGGAAGAAACCCCAGCAACCGTCCCAGATACGAAGCAACACCAGCCAATGTTTTATTTTCCGCAATAAATCCAAAGAGAAACTCTGGCGCAACTGCGGACCCTTGGATAAACATCTTACTTTGCGCTACAGTAAGTCCTATGGTAATTACAGCAACAATTAAATATTCCAATCGTTTTTCGGACAAAATAGCCAATGCAAATAATATACATAAGCATCCAATAACTGCGGCTCCATGAAAGAAACCTAGACTTCCCAGTAAAATACCGATTGCAATTGCTTCCCTTGGATTTTGTATCTTCCAAGCATCGACAGAGAAAAATAATGTTTTTATGTTACTCCATATTATTTGTCCATTTTGATTAACTTTCTCCTCCGAATTATCCTTCTCATCCAATCTATCTTGTAGCTTCAGGTTAACTGTCTTTAACCTTTCAAACATAGCATACAACCTAGGCAGCATAAGAATGATAACCAAGAACATAACTGACAATCCCAGAGCCAGATGACGTTGGTTACAATACACATTCAAATTCCATAGCCCCCAATTCTCATTGGGTGTATCGGAAATGAAATCGTTATTTTCCCAAAGTGCCTTTAAAACATTCGTTCCAGCTGGTAGATCTGCAATGAACGTAAATAAGGTTTTAGAACTGCGAAATGCAAAGAACAAGCAAGCGAAGGCTCCGGCCAATCTCTTTCCTGTAATCTTAACCGCCAGTACGTATAGCAGTAAAAATGCTGATATAAAACTAATAATGCTAGGTAAATTGAAGGCGTAATCAATTCTAAGTCCCAAGTATTCCAAATTACCCACAAAGAATTGATACATAAAATGATATTTTATATCTTCCCCTGCATAATGAGAATATGCGGTTGGGAAATTATTACCGTAGGAAAACGATCGTATCATTCCAAGATGGGGAGAAAAATCGCTAAATACTGATACTCCAATATAAAGTTGATTCCCATATTGAAAAAAAGTTCTCCACATTAATATACTTGCCAGTAATGAAATAAATATTAGTAATATAAGTTCAAAACGTATCGTTTTCTTGTCCCGACAAAGTAAATTTTCAAATTTTGTATTTCTTCTAAATCGAAAGAATAAACTTAGCCCACATATTAGAACAGCAATTGGTATTACAATAAGATTTGCATAGAACAAAGGCTCGCGCTGATTGCCAAAAAGATATCCCAACAGGTAGGTCGGCCAGCTTAGTGCTAGTGTTCCTGTAACAAACCACGCTGGAAAAAGCAGCAAGTATGGACTTAATTGAATATTCCTATGCTCATAGTCCTTATATACGAGTTGTCCCAGATTAGGAAATACAGCTGTACAGATTACATTACCCACCACAAAACAAAGAAAGAAATACAGCAGTCCAATCATAACTGCTCCTCCTTGTCCTCACACGACTTGCCTCTGCTTGTCCTACAATTGGAGATCAGATATCTCGGTCTACCCTTTACTTCTTTATATATTTTGGTGAGATAAATCCCTATCATACCAAGGCTAATCATAATGGAGCTGCCTATAATTAATTGTAAGAGAATAACTGTCGTGAAACCACTGGTGGCTTGACCCGAAAACTTCATATATAGAGTTTGTATTCCTAATATCAAAGCACCAAAGAACAGGAATATTCCAAGGATTGTAATACAATGGAGTGGTACCGAGGTATAGGAGGTAATCGCATTCATTGCTAGACGAATTAACCTAATTACTGCCCACTTTGTCTTTCCATTAACACGATCTGCCACATCAAAACTAATCTGTTTGCGATCAAAGCCAATCCATGCCGACATTCCTCGAAAGAAGGTCGCACGCTCCGGCATTTGTTTCCAGGCTTCAATTACTCTTCTGTCCATCAATTTAAAGTCAGAAGCCTTTCCAAGATTAATATTTGCAGTTTTATATATTATAAAATAAAAAACCTTTGCTGCAAGTTTATAAAATGCACTTTCTGTTCCCCTGGAGCTTTTTATTCCCTCTACGACATCATAACCCTCTTCTCTCCAGATACGAACCATCTCCGGTATTAAATCCGGCGGGTGCTGAAGGTCGGAGTCCATAACAAGTATCATATCTCCATCCGCATATTCCAGTCCAGCGCATAGTGCTGACTCTTTACCAAAATTACGACTTAATCTTAGTGAAGTTATATTTACATTGTTATTTGATAGCTTAACCAGTTCACTCCAAGTATTATCTTTTGAGCCATCATCCACCAGAATAAATTCATATTTAATCTGATTGGATATTAATATTTTTTCAATTGTAGCAATGGAACTTCCTATATGTTCCCCCTCCTGATATACAGGAATGACAATTGAAAGTTTGGAATTAACTGTTCTAATTTTGCTTGTATAATCCAATAAATTTCCCATACGTATCCTTCTTCATCGCATTTAATAACTTCAATTATTATACATGATACATCCACTAATTACCATGTGTTTGTTAATTATTATACTTTTTCCATTTAAATATTTCAAGAAAGCGAAATCAATTATTCTCTATGATATTACCTGTCTGCAAATTCTATAAAGTATTATTCGTTCGATGAAGTATCTTATCCTCTAAGG
>JAFACO010000573.1 GCA_023425485.1 Bacillota bacterium | reverse complement strand
AAATAGCTTGTCTAAAATATTAGTTGAAAGTTGTCCCATTCTATGGTACAATTAAATTCAGTTTTTGGGAGGTTAGACTCCTAATATAATATTGGAGGATGATACCTCCATAATACATTGGAGGATCGAAGCAATGGATACTTTAAAGGTGATAGTTCAAATTATATACGTGTTGGTTTGTATAGCATTGACTTTCATAGTGTTAAGACAGGAAGGTAAAGTAGCCGGATTATCTGGAGCACTTTCTGGAGGTAATGATACTTACTGGGCGAAGAATAAGGGACGTTCAGCAGAAGGAACTCTTGAAAGGGTAACTAAGATTTTAGCAGCAGCTTTCATCTTACTAACTGTTTTCTTAAATCTTAGATTTTGGTAAAATAATGATGATAAACACTCTGGAAGAAATTTCAGAGTGTTTTTTTTAACAAACTAAAGTTGAGTAAGTAGTTTTAGCACTTGGGTTTCTATATTGATTTTTGGATAAAATAAGTCATAAAATAGCATTATAAAAATAACATTGTTACCTTTAAAGTACCGAGTTAGAATGTGGGGTAAGCATTTTAATAAGATATGCTTACATAACTTGGAAGTAAGTTAAAGGTATGGGTGTCGATATATATGACATATGAATTTGTGAGAAGGAAGTTTGCTAAATGGTAGCATTTGTAGTTGACGATGAAGTATTGGCAATGGAGCATATTAGTAGATTATTAAGAAAATCAGGATTAGTGGTCTATGGTTTTACAAATCCGAAAGAGGCATTGGAGAATATTCATATTAATAATGTGGATGTGTTTTATTTGGATATAGAAATGCCCGAAATAAGTGGGATAAAGTTTGCAGAAGCCATTCATGAGATGAATTTGGCTTGTGAAGTCGTATTTACTACAGGACATGATCAGTATGCTCTTAATGCTTTTGATGTTAATGCCATTGATTATCTTTTAAAACCTGTTACTCCTAGACAATTAGAGCGATCAGTGGATCGCTTACGTATGAGGATTGGAAAGAAAAGTTTCGATAAGTCTGACAATGCTAAGATTAAAGGCCGCGTGAATATTTCCTTATTTGGTAAAGTTAGTATGTATTTTGGTGAGGATAATAAAAGCTTGCGATTTATGACTGTAAAAGTGGTTGAGGTTTTTTGCTATATGCTACTTAACAAGAATAATGAAATATCAAAATGGAAGCTCATAGATGATATTTGGCCGAGCAAGGATGTAAATAAAGGTGACATTAATATGCGCAGTACAATTAGCCGTCTTAATAAGAATTTTCGGGACAACGAGTTAAAGATTTCATTAAAGTCCACTAGAAATGGCTATCAGCTGGAATGCTTTGAGGATTTAGAGGTGGATGCCTTTTTATTAGAGAAGATTGCAGATACTAACTATATTATTTCTGAGGATAATCTGTTGAGCTTTGAATTGATACTTTTAAAATATAATGACTTGTTCTTAGAGGATTTTGATAATACCTGGTGCGAAGTATATAGAACACTTTATCATAGATATTATAAAATAGCAGCACATAAACTGGTGGATTATTATCAAAAAAGGAATCAGGATCCACTTAGATTATTGAACATATTGGAATGGCTAATTAAATTTGAACCTTATGATGACGAAATGAGAGCAATGATACTTAAATTATATTACAACTGCTATGGTAAAACTAAGGCGATGGAATATTATCAGTTATACACCAAACTCCTAAAGGATGACTTAGATACACAACCTACGAAAAAAGTAAGTGTTTTTTATCAAACCTATTTACGTTAGGGAGAAAGGACTTGGGTATATGTATTATTGCGGAATATGAAAATTATACTTACGGTATGAATTTCTACTAATTATGACAAAATAACCTAGTTTGCAACAAATTTGCAACAGTAAGTTTGATAAAATCCTCTGGTAAAGACTTATAATTTAAGGAGGGTATATGAAAACATTACTAAAAAAATCTATAGTTTATTTCCTGTCCTTATCACTACTAATTGGTCTAGCATCATTTCCAGGGATTACAGCGAAAGCAAACGATGATGTAATTATCAATTACAATGATGATAATGGTGAGGTTGTACCACAACCTAATAGCACAAATGGTGAAATTACAAATAATATATCTACTCAAGATATTGATGAGATTGATATTCTAGTGCAAACGATTGAAGGTGCTCAAGCTATCACTGGTAATTTTATAGTGATACCAGATAAGGAAGCCAATACAGTAACAGTAACTGGGGATGTTGAGGTAGAGGATGGTCTCTCTTTGAATGTACCCGAAAATGTAAAATTAATATGGAAAGCTGGTATAAGAGCAAGTACACCGGTTGATTTTTTACTTCATTTAGATGGCTTGGGATCCTTTGAACTAGCAGAAGGTGGAGCTATTGAATTGTCAGATTCAAGTGCACAATCCTGTGTCGTATCAGGTGAAGGTTTTTCTGATCTTATTATTGATGGTGGATATATTCAAACTGTATACGGGACTGCAATAACAACATTTGGTAATATGACTAGTGTTTATGTTAGAAGCGGGTCTGTATATTGTGGTCAAGGAATGGCAATTCAGACCTATTATCCATTATCAAATGTAGTTATTACCGGTGGTGAAGTTGTAACTGCAGTAACAGGAACAGCTATAGCATCAGCTGGTGATACGCTTGTTAACGGAGGAATTGTTCGATGCAATTATGGTCCTGCAATTACGGCAATGGGGAATGTAATAGTTGATGGTACCGGTGTGGTAATGGCAAAAATATTACCTGCAATTTATATTATGGGAAATCCTGATGCTGTAGTGCGATTGAATGATGGAGTTATATATACACATTATTTACCGATTGAAGGATTTGAAAGTCCAATAAGTAACCAAGGTAGTGAAGATGGAATAGAATATGGTCAAGGATCCATAGTTATGTGGGATCCGACCAGTGGCAAGACGACATATGAAGCTGGAAGTACAGAAGATATAATTGTTCAAACAGAAAATGCAACAGCTAAGTGGGGTAAATTAGACAAAACTGCGGGTATATTTGTAAAGAATAAAAATACATATTTTATTTCAGAATTAGTAATAGTTGAAGGTGAAATGGAAGAACCTGCTTATGTTACAGAT
>JAFACO010000571.1 GCA_023425485.1 Bacillota bacterium | reverse complement strand
ATTTTCGTTTTAAGATGATTCAAACTTATATATTCTGAACAACCTCTAATCGTTCCACAGGTACTTGTTGCGCAAAACAAGTAATCAATATTACCATCTAAGGCTTTTGATATTTCGTCCATAGTCTGATAATGCCCTATCGGGTTATATATATTAGCATATTGATTCGGCCGATAACTGTTATTTATAATTTCAAGCAGCTCATTCACTCGATTAATTCGTGCTTGTAAAAACTCTCCAGTCTCTTTGTCTGGTTCGTCAACCAATTCAATTTCTGCACCGTATGCCTTTAGTATTTCTAAGTTTTCTCTTGTTGTTTTAATATCAACAACACATATAAACTTAAGTCCCAGACACTTACATATAAGTGCCAGGCTTATCCCCAGATTACCAGAACTGGATTCTATGATTACTGTATTTTTATTAATTTCGCCTTTGTCAATCGCATTCTGTATCATACTAAGAGCACTTCTGTCCTTCGCGCTTCCACCTGGATTGAAGCCTTCCATTTTCATATATAATTTAAATTGCTTGTCCTTCATTATTTTATCCAGCCTTATAAGTGGAGTGTTACCTATTGCACTTATTATTCCAACATTGGTATTCATACGTCATCTCCTTTTATGAATTCCCTTTCATCATTATCATTTTTTATCATTTGATTGCTTTAGTCTATCTGGCATCTTGGGTTGATGATAAAAAATAAAACAAGATTGAACAAGTGATACATTAACCGCCAGCAATGCAAAACTTGCTATTAGTATACTAATACTTTTGAATACTTTTGATTTCATTTTCATACAGAAATCCTCCTTTTATTTTTACTAATGCTACAGAAACCGAAGCTACTAATATGCCTATGCATATTGATAAAAAAAACATATTCTTAAAAATTAAACTACCAAATATCGATATTAGAGATCCCATTATGACAAAAATTTGACTCTGCTTTTTAAATTTTATATACTCATTTTTCGAAAATGGTCTATTAATATGATCACAAGGTGAATAAACAAAAATTAAACTGATAGATAAAACTGATATGATTATAATCAGTACACTAATATTTAGGAACTGATATTGGCTACATAATAAACTAAAAAGCGTATTAAAACAGATAGTACAGTAGGATATTATTAAACATTTAAAATGTGTACTAGCATGATAGCCACCTGATGATGATCTCAATCCAAAAAATCCCATGATAAATCCTACGGTTGAAAGCAAAGAATTCGTAACAAATGCAATAACTAATATACCAATCATATTTATTGAAAAGGATAAGATATATTCGATACCATAGGAATACACCTCAAAATCTTCCTTAGAAATTGCTTTTTGTGACAATAAAAAAAATGTTATATTATCGGCTAGTTTTTTCATAATATCTCTCCTTAACTAATCGATTTAAATATAACATTGTTAATTTTTTATTCAATATTTTTGTAACGAACGGCATTTGAAATGTCACGAAATGCCAAAATTAATTTACAATAATAGGGATTATTACTTTTAATATGAACTTATTATTATTCATATTGGTAACAAGATTACCAGAATGACTATTGACTGCTTTCCTTATATTATACAAACCATATCCATGAAATTCAGCCTCACTATTATTCTTACTAGAAATAAAACTTCCATTATTACTTATAATAGATTTAACATTAACAGGATTGCTAATAGAAATCAAAAGTGTGTTATTTTTATAATAAATCGAGATATCCACTTGTTTATCCATATTTTCTTCAATTCTAGTACAAGCTTCTATCGCGTTATCTATTGCGTTACCTATTATAATGCACAAATCAATTGAATTTAAATCAAGCTTTTCAGGAATAGCTGCATCAATAACCAATTTTACACCCATTTTATCTGCATCGATATTCTTACTATTTAACAAAGCGTCTATGACTAGATTCCCTGTAATGATATCCTTATTAGCATTCTGAAGATTTTCATTCATTTTTTTCACTTCAGCTTTTAGTGCATCATATTCGCAACTATCAATATATGTATGAACAGCAATTAAAAAATTCTTCATATCATGCCATAAACTACGTGTTACCTTCTGCCCTTTAATTAGTTTTGCATAATGATCCTGCTGTATCAATAATTGTTGATTAGCAAATCTTATATCCCTATTTTCCTCAACTTCTTTAATTATTGTATCAAACATCCCAAATGCAACTAAGTTAATTATCAAAATACTAGAGAGTGAGCCTAATGTAAAAACATATGATTCTTGTATGATAATACTTTGATATGCGATTACTGTCGTAATATAAATGCTGGCTAAAGGAATAGTCAGCATTAATCCCCAATACTTAACTGGAATATTGCGATCACATTTATTCGTAAACTTTAATATAATCTTTATTATAAAGATCATTATAAGCTTTGAAATAAATGTACCTGCAATATATATATTAATATTATCTAAACTATTTGTCATATTTAAATTATTAATTGTTGACAGAAATAATGCCGTAATTGCTTCTGTAATAATTCCAAAAAAAACAAAGAATAAGCCAGAAATTATTCTTATAAAAATATTTCCATTATAGAATAAAATCACCACACATGAATATAGCGCTATTGATGATAATACTAATAAAAATGTATTACTCATTATGATATTTACGACATTCAAAAACAGAATAATGGATATACTTAATAAAATTGTATATTTATTTTTCAGCTTTCTATGATATAAATATTTACCAAAGAAATAATAACATATCATTTGTCCAAAAATATTTGTGAAAATCTTTATATAAATATGTAATAATTGTATATTCATGATTTATCCTCAATTACATAGTCTGTAAATTTATTATATACATATTGGTACTTTTTTCTGCTAACAGGTATTACCTGATTATTTAACATAATAATTTCATTATATTTTATTCTATAAATATGCTTCATGTTCACAATATAAGCGCGATGAACTCTTACAAACCCTGCATAAAGTAAATTCTTTTCATCTACCGATATATTTTGATAATATTCAAAAGTACCCTTACTGCTATTCACACGAAGTTTCCTTCCAAAGCTTTCTATATAAAGAATATCGTCAAAGTGAAGTCTTATAATCTCATTACGATTTTCAATAATATATAGTTTTTCCTCAGATTTTTCATGAATGACTCTTTTTAATACTTTAAAGAGATTATTTTCACTGAGCGGTTTTAAAAGAAAGTCATCAACCTTTAAACTATATCCAATAACTGCATATTCTATTAATGAAGTTGTTATTATAATCTTTACAAACTTGTCAATATCTCTAATTTTATTTATTGCCTCAAATCCATTAATTTTTTTCATTCGAATATCCATAAATATTATGTCAAAATTATTGCTTTTATAAAATGATACCAGAAACTCTTCACCAGAATTGAATTTTTCTATTTCAATAAGTTCTGAAC
>JAFACO010000568.1 GCA_023425485.1 Bacillota bacterium | reverse complement strand
CCATAACTGGAAGGTCGCAAACCTCTTTCGCTGCTAAAAGTGCAGCTCTAGTTTCCTGAAGGCTCATCATGGTTTCAATGAAGATTAAATCAATTCCTGCCTCCAGTTGATACTTGAGCTGTTCTTTGTAAATATCCACTAGTTCCTCAAAGGATATCTTACCAAGTGGCTGTACCTGCTCTCCTGTCATACTTAGATCGGCAGCCACATAAACTCTTCTGCCACTCTTAGATATGGCATGATATTGGTTTACTGCTTCCTTTGATAATGCAACAAGTTTTTTATTAATTTCCTCTATACGTTCTTCAAGTCCGTACTCTGCTAACTTTAAGCGATTTGCAGTAAAAGTCGGAGCAAGAATAATATCGGAACCAGCTTCAAGGAATTCCCTTTGGAGACCAATCAAAACTTCTGGATTTTCAAGAATCCATTGCTCCGGGCATACTCCTACTGGCATTCCTCGCTGCTGCAGATTTCTTCCTGTGGAACCATCAAGGATTACAATTTTTGATTTTATTAAATCTAGAAATTCCTTCTTAAGCATCTTGTTTCCTCCGTTCCTTTGTTCCCGCCCATATTTTTTCCATCAGACTGACTCTATTAAATGGTAACATAAAATAATATCCATCCGCTACCTTATCTAACATTTCCATAACCTCTATTGCAATGGTAGCCCCCACCTGTTCCGCCTCTTCTTTGGACATATCAGGCTGATATCTCGCTACTATTTCATCCGGAACTTTAATTAAACTGATTTCATTTTTTATAAAACAAGCATTTCGATAACTGATTAAAGGCATGATGCCACACAATATTTTGGCACCTGTTCTTTCCTTCAGTTCCTGTATCCGATGGACATCCTCAAGGGAGTACACAGGCTGCGTTAAAAAATAGGACGCTCCTGCCTCCATCTTATGCAGCATTCGTTCCGCAATCTTTTCAACACTCCCTCGGTTGTGATTCAAGGCACCACCATAGCAAAAAGGATCCTTTGAAAAATGCTCCAGGTTCATTTCCTTTACATAGTCCATCAGCTTTGTGGAGTTGTAATCAAATACACCAGTCGTCTTCGTCCTGTTTTCTCCAGGCACTGGATCACCAGTTACGATTAACAGATTACGAAGTCCATGAATGTATCCTCCCAACAGTACAGAGCGCATGGAAATCATATTACGATCCCTGCAGCAGATATGCGGCATGACATTAAGGCCAGTTTCTTCGGCAATCTTAATACTCATTAATATAGAATCTACGCGACTTCTTCCCATTGGTGAATCTGCGAAAGTAATAATATCACAACCACTATTTTTAAGTTTGTGGGCGCATTCCATTACCTGATCAATATCCGCATCGTAGGGCGGATCAAGCTCAACTGCAATCACTTTTTTGCCTGCATCCAATTGTACTAATAAGTCGTTCTCTTTTATCCGCTTTCGACTTACTTTTGCTCTAATAGCCCCTACCGGACGACTTTTAACAATCGGCTCTGCTTCTAGTTTCAGGTTTAAGCTACTTATATATTCTGGAGTTGTTCCACAGCAACCTCCAAGGATATCAATTCCTAATTTTGCAATCCGTTGCATATTCTCTGCAAAATACAGTGCATTATCCATAAAGACCATTCTACTTTGAAAATGCTGTGGATAACCTGCATTCGGTGCTGCATAGAGAATTTTATCGCCAGGAAGCTCCAGTCGCTTCAGCATCTGATACATATGACCAGAGCCAAGGCCACAATTCAGTCCATATCCATCAATACCTTCAATTTTGCTTAGTCTGTCAAAAAGCCTGGAAACGCTAATGCCAGCCTCAGTAAAACCATTTTTGTTAATAGAAAAACTAGTCAAAAGAAACATTTCTTCCTTTTTCCGCTTTATATATGATACAAGTTTTTCTATATAAGAAGGTGTGGCGAACGTCTCGAAATGAATGCCGTCAAGCCCTTCTTCAAGAAAAATATCACAGAATAACTGGTATTCTTTTAGCACTTCCTCTGTATCACTGGCTGCATCTTCCGGTATTGGCCCAATATCCCCAAAAATCCAAATTCTTTCACTGTTGTTCTCTGCTTGAAACCCCTTACCAGCGGCTCTTTTGGCAATTTTACAGGCTGCTCTTATTAAGTTTATTTGTTCTTCTTTCTTCATATTAAGAACGGCTCTATTTGCAGCAAAAGTATTCGTACGCAATATTCTTGCTCCGGCATTAAGGTATTCTGTATGTATTCGTTCAATTACGTCTGGACTTGATAAATTAGCAAATTCAGAAATTGCTCCTGGTTGATTCACAATTTGCGAATAATAGGTTCCCATGGACCCGTCCGGTATGATATGATTATCCTTAAGAAATTCTTTCATTATTACTTCCCTCAATATGGCGTTGCCAGTGATATTGCTGTTGCTTTAAATTTTCAATTATTATATCTTATCGCTACCGCATACACAAGTATTTTATTTTACTATTATTGATCCAATATGCTATTCACTTTAGCTTATTCTAATTAAACTTGTTAAACTATTTTGCTATTTATAAAACAAATAAAAAAGAGGTACTTATGAATCAAAGGACTACTTCAAAACTTTTCGCTATTTTAATTCCTGTTCTTATGCTTATTATCATAATATTTCAGAATCAAATCCTAGCTTCACTTGAAGTTCTACCACCCTGTGTGTTTTATACCGCTTTTCATGCCTACTGTCCTTCTTGTGGAAATACGCGCAGCGTTACAGCACTCCTACAGGGTGATTTTCTAACATCTCTTCGATTCAACCTCGTACCTATTTATGGAAGTATTCTATTGTTTCTTGGCTATATAGAACTTATAGGGCAAGCCTTTGGCCGGAGAATTATTCTCCTTCCAAGAAAATTAAGCTTCTACTTACTTACGATATTTCTTTTTGTGGTCTATTTCATTGTAAGAAACTTCATACCATATCTAACCCCTTAGATAAAATAACCTGTAAGGATTGTTTAGAGTGTCAAAAGTTCTGTTATTAACCTGAAATTTCTCAAGTCCAAACTTAATAATAGGAATTTTCCATCTGAATTCTTAGCTCATCCCAGAAAGTCTGATTGTTAGCTAGAAAGATTACTCCTATAATAGCTATTACACCAATTAAGAGTGAAATACCGGACAATACGATTCCAGCAATAGCCATATTTTTACCATCTTTGTGATTACGTAATACAAGAATTCCGAGAACAAGTCCGACTACCGCAACAGCAACTCCAAGTAACCCCATACAACAAGATAATGTAAGTCCAACGATACCACAAATCATGGAAGCAATCGCCATTCCGTTGTCTTGTTTCCTTCCCTGTTGATAAGGTGAATATGGTTGTTGATATGGTGAGTACTGATTTTGCTGTTGATTCTGTTGTTGATTCTGCTGCTGATATTGTTGGTATTGTTGCTGATATTGTTGGCCTTGTTGCTGATATTGTTGCACTTGCTGGTCATAGGGTTGACCACTCTGTTGATTTTGATAATAGCCTTGATATTGCTGTTCTCCTGAATAATTTGGTTGCTGATACTGTTGTGATTGATTTGATTGGCTTTGATCTTGATCTCTTCCGTTTTGATTTAAATCATCCATAATAAGTTCCCCTTCCTATTCGCTTATAATAATTACCGCTTGGAATTATAATACCACATAGTTATAAATTATTGTTATATTTTTCTTCTAAATTAATACAAAAAATGACTATTCTGCGATTAACTTATTGAGTTACCTTATTAAGCAAGCTTTCTGATGATTGACTCTAGTACTGGGACCCAATATAATTATGAATGACTTATTAGACTTGACCAAAATACTTTCACAAAAGAAATGCAGATTTTTAATATTTTGAACACATTTAACGATTATAGTTTAATAAAATATCATAGGAAATGAGGTTACCTTGTTGAAAATTATAATACCTGCATACGAACCGGATACACGTATGCTACAAGTAATTAATGATATAAAAACACATAGCAATTATGATATTATTATCGTTAATGATGGCAGTAATTCAAATTGTTCCTCCCTTTTTGAAAGAGCAGCAAAAGCTGGTTGTACTGTGCTGTCCCATGAACATAACAAAGGTAAGGGAGCTGCGCTAAAGACTGCGTTTACTTTTTTACTTGAGAATAATGTTACAGAGGATTTCATATGCGCCGATTGTGATGGTCAACATACTTGGACTGACATAAAAAATATTGCGGATGCTCTACCTGGAAATCCTTCCTCCATTGTTTTAGGATGCCGTAAATTTGTTGGCAAGGTACCTTTTCGAAGTAAATTTGGCAACAAACTGACCAGAGCTATTTTTACTTTACTGACAAATAATAAAATTGAAGATACACAAACTGGCCTACGTGGTTTCTCTTTCACTATGCTGCCTTGGCTTGTAACTTTGCAAGGAAATCGATATGAGTACGAAATGAATCAGCTATTGGAAGCCAAAAAAGCTGGATATCAGCTTAACAGTATTCCTATTGAAACCATTTATGAAAATAATAACGAAGGCTCTCACTTTCAGCCTGTTCGAGACTCTTTACGTATCTATTTACCCATAATGAAGTTCAGTCTTTCCTCTCTTTCCTGTGGCGCAATAGATATTATTTTGTTATTTTTATTTAAATATATTTCAGATAACCTACTCTATGCCGTTGTTGGAGCAAGAATTATTAGTTCCCTGTGTAATTACCTGTTGAATAAACACTTAGTATTTAATTCCAATACGGAAAAGAAGCGCTCGTCCCTTGTACAATATTACCTTTTAGTTCTACTCGTACTATGTTTAAATTATTTGTTTTTATCCTTTTTCAATGAAACATTGAGCATACCACTTTTAATCAGTAAGTTGTTAACTGAACTTATATTATTCTTACTTAGTTATACCGTCCAACATAAGATTATATTTAGATGACTTTTAGGAATTCCTCCTTCCTGATTACAAAAATAATTCATAAGCTTTCATTTTAAGAAAGCTAGATACATATTTCATTCAGTTAAGGTAAGCCTATGTATGAGGTGATAATATGACTTATGTGGCTCCAGCTATTAAGGAAAAATTTGAATCCTTATCCATTGATCTTAAGAATGAAATTCTAGAGCGTGATGTACGTTTAAACAACATTCACGATCTAATCAATGTCCTTGATGACATTGTTAAAGAATCTGAAAAAGATCAATAATGCAGCAAAAGAGGTCGTCACAAAATGTAACGACCTCTTTTGCTGCTATTCATTCACCGCCATCAACGGATTGTATTTTGTAAGTAACATCTCATTCATTTGATTGATTGGGACAGGCTTACTAAATAAATAACCCTGACCTGTCTCACATAAATGTTTCTTTAAGAATTCCAGTTGTTCCATTGTCTCGATTCCTTCAGCTACAACCTCGAATTCTAAATCATGCGCTAATGCTAGAATATTTTTAATTAATAGCATATTAACTTCATTATCATTAATCGCATTAATAAAGCTCCGATCAAGTTTAATATAATTAATTGGAAAGAGCTTAAGATAGTTTAAGGAAGAATAACCCGTTCCAAAATCATCAAGTGCAATTC
>JAFACO010000516.1 GCA_023425485.1 Bacillota bacterium | reverse complement strand
AAGCAGGAGCGTGGTACCGACATTACTCTTTATCTGAATGAAGAAAGCTATGAGTTTTCTAACGAATATCGTGTAAAAGAAATTATTAAGAAATATTGTTCGTTCATGCCAGTTGAGATTTACTTCGTTAATGCAAATGCACCTGTAGTAGAAGAAGTAGAAGAGGCACAAGAAGTAGAAGACGTAATTGATGCTTCTGTGGATGAAGAAGGTGTAGTAGAGGAAGCAAAAGCAGCTGATAAGAAGGATAACAAGCCACAACCAATCAATAATCCAAATCCTCTATGGGCAAAGCATCCAAATGATTGTACGGAAGAGGATTATAAGAATTTCTACCGTGATGTGTTCCATGATTATAAAGAGCCTTTATTCTGGATTCATTTAAATATGGATTATCCTTTTAACTTAAAGGGTATTCTCTATTTCCCTAAGATTAATACCGAATATGATTCCTTAGAAGGTCTCATTAAGTTATACAGCAATCAGGTATTTATTGCAGATAATATTAAGGAAGTTATTCCAGAGTTCTTAATGCTCTTGAAGGGTATTATAGATTGCCCTGATCTGCCACTCAATGTATCCAGAAGTGCTTTACAAAACGATGGATTTGTAAAGAAAATTTCAGAGTACATCTCCAAAAAGGTTGCGGATAAGCTTGCTGGAATGTATAAAGTTGAGAGAGAAAGTTACGAGAAATTCTGGGATGATATCAGTCCATTTATCAAATTTGGTTGCTTAAAGGATGAGAAGTTCCGTGATAAAATGAAGGATGTTATTATCTATAAGAACCTTGAAGGCAAGTACATTTCTCTTTCAGAATATGTTGCAGCAGTGAAAGGTCCTGAAGCAGACAAAGATGAAGCAAAAACAGAGAAAAAAGAAGGTTGTGACTGCGGACACGACCATGACCATGCACATGAGCACGGCGACCATGAACATCATCATTCTCACGAGGAGGGCTGCGATTGCGACCATGATCATGACGAAGATGAAGTTCCGGAAGATAAGAAGACGACTGTATATTATGTAACTGATATTAAACAACAGAGTCAGTACATTAATATGTTTAAGGAATCAGGAGTGGATGCTTTAATCCTGACTCATAATATTGATCAGCCATTTATCACACAGGTTGAGCAGCAGGACCAGAAGATTAAGTTCCAGAGAATTGATGCTGACATTACCGAAAGCTTCAAGGAAGAAACCAAGAAGAAGGATAAGAAGGTATTACAGAACAATACTGAGGCGATGACTGCATTATTTAAGAAGGTTTTAGCTAAGGATAAGTTAGAGGTAAAAGTGGAGAAATTCAAGAATGATAAGGTTTCTTCCGTAATGACTTTATCTGAGGAGAGCCGTAGAATGCAGGATATGATGCGTATGTATAGCATGCCTGGAATGGATATGAATGCTTTTGGAGGCGGAGAGACCTTAGTTCTCAATGCGAATAATAAATTAGTGCAGTATATCTTGACTAACGAGAGCTCCGATACAACGCCAATGATTTGTGAGCAGTTATATGATCTAGCACTACTAAGTCATAAGCAGCTAGAGCCAGAGGCAATGACAAAGTTCATTCAAAGAAGCAACGAGATCATGATGGCTTTGGCTAAATAAGAAGTTTAATAATATAAACCTATGCTTTAACGTTTGTTTTAGCATAGGTTTTTTTGTTAAACAATGATTATTAAACCAATCGAATAGTTAAAGATGCTTCTTACATAGTACGTCTACTTCTTGAACAAGCTCTGATAGATTATCCAGATAGTTTTTAATATTATCAGTTTGTAAAGTTAAAGCATAGAAGATGCCTTCAACTTTTTTTTGAAAATCTTTTGGGATTAGGTTAAAGGTATCGATATTAATTAGGGAACCTTTCTCATTCATGATATAAGTTTCATTTAATGCATATATCACCTGAATAAGACAGGAGATAGTACGATAAATGCAACCAATCGTATAAACAATATCAGCTTTTATCAAACCTTTATATGCATTAGCAGCAGAGAAGCCGGCTTCCCATATAAATTTATTAATAATACCAGTTTTTATAGCCAATGGATATGGAGTGATTCGTTCTTTCAGATTTATTATTTGATTATCAACATCCCAAAGTATCTTACAGTAATATGTTTCTGCGACATAAATAGTATTAACAAATCCATGTGGATGACCAGGCTGGTAATCTATGGTAATTACCTTATTCAAGCAATCATCTATAACAGTTGTTACCTTATTCAAATCACGAAATAAGAAATCAGTTGCAAAACCGTCTATGCACAGCCATCCTCCACCATTTATCCATGGCCCCCACTCTCCAATCCTGGATATAAGATTAGGCCGGTGGGTATCATCTAATTCTGTGGCTATTTGCTCTAAGCTCTTCCTATCAAGCAGAGAAAAATCACTATAGTATACACCAATATCTATATCTGATTTTGCCGAAAAGTTACCTTTCGCTCTTGAACCTCCAAGTACAATAGCTTCAATACCTTCAACTGTTTTAAGTGCAGTGAGTATTTTTTTAATTATAGAGTCAACGTCAATAGCAAACACCCCTTTTATAAAGTTATTATTAATAAAGTTCATCTAATAAAATAATACTAATACAATTTCCCCATCTAGACAAGTTGGAATATATGTTGACCATTAAAGCTATCTGCAACTTAGATTAATTGGTTTTAATCCTAAAATTTTTATAAACCTAATAAAACTATTGAAATAGATAGTATGAGTATGGTATTATATAGTAATGAAAACTATATTACACGATATCAAAACTTGATGATGTAATATCAAAATAAAGATAGGAAAATAATGGATTTAAATTATATAATATTTGAGTACTAGGAGGATAAAGAAATGTCTTATAGAATTATTGGGGATAGCTGTACAGATTTGCCAGAGTCTTTGAAAAATGATTCTCATTTTAAGTTAGTCCCGTTAACACTTATTGTTGATAACTATTCAATTATTGACAATGAGACCTTTAATCAGAAGGATTTCTTAAACAAAGTAAAGGCCAGTCCAAACAGCCCTAAGTCGGCGTGTCCATCACCAGAGGATTATATGAAATATTTTGATTTTGAGGGAGATATTTATGTAGTGACATTATCCTCACAGTTAAGCGGTTCTCATAATAGTGCGGAGTTAGCTAAGAAACTTTATTTAGAAGAACATCCTGAAAAAAAGATTGAGATATTTGATTCAAGATCAGCGTCTGTTGGTCAGGCACTAATCGCAATGAAGATAAAAGAATTAAAAGAAGCAAATGTATCTTTTGAGACTGTTGTCGGAAAAGTAAATGCTTTTCGTGATAGCATTATGACCAAATTTGTATTAGAATCTCTGGATACTCTTCGCAAGAATGGGCGTTTGACTAATTTACAGGCAATTATTGCAAGCGCACTTAACATTAAACCTGTAATGGGAGCTACTCCAGAGGGAACTATCTGTAAGTTGGATCAGGCAAGAGGCATCGTTAAGGCATTGGTACAAATGGCGAAAGCAATAGAAGCTGATGTTATAAAACCAAGTGAGAGAATTCTTGGAATTGCACACTGCAATAATCGTGAAAGAGCAGAATTTGTGAAGGAAGAAATCTTAAAAAGAATTCCTTTTAAGGATTGCTTTATTGTAGATACTGCTGGCGTAAGCTCAATGTATGCGAGTGAGGGTGGTATTATAACCGCGTATTAATTAATCAAGAAATCAGACCTGGATTAGGGTGACATCCCGTCTTAGGTCTATTTTTTTACCTATAAACAGGCATCTCTTCCTGTTCCAGAACCGTTGTTTTAATAGTAAGGTTAATAGTTACTTTTAACTGAGATACAATAGTCGTATTCTAAAGAATAAGGATGAACGGATAGGTTTCTTTCATAATGGACGATACATTTATAAATCTAAATAAATACTAATAGAATTATGGATAATATTGGAGTATACTTATGTGGAAACAATTTAATGCGGTAAGAAGTTGGAGCGGCAGAATTTTAATAAGGAGAATGCAATGAAGACAATAGTAAAACGAATTCTTAGTTTTATGTTGATTTTTTTAATTATTTTACTACTACTACCACAGAACGTTAATATTGCCAATGCGGCTAGTAGCACAGCAGTTTACGAATATTTGCCTATGCTGGAGGACAGGGGAAATATTTATTATATTCAAAATATAGATGATAAGGAATATTCCTTTGACCTTTATCGGTTGGAAATTGCCACGGGTAATAAAACTAAGTTACTATCCTCAAACAATGAGATTTTATCTATGATGATTCATAATAATAACTTGTACTATACCTGTTATGTTTCGGAAGAAGATGTCAATAGGATTTATTCGGTTTCCATTAATGGAAAAGATAAAAAAACTATTTGTAATGGCTACCTCCAGTATCTTGACGACAGTAGTATTTATTATACCGTTACAAAAGGCGAAGAAAGTAAGCTTTATAAAAAAGAATATAGCAGTAAAAAAGCTACTCTGGTACATACAGGAAACCTATCATTACGTTTTGTTAAAAACATAGATGGTACAAGATATTTTACTCAATTCGATGAAGTGTCTTCCAAGTTGACCTTATATACGCTGAAGCCGGGGCAGACAAAGCTTACCGTTTTGACTACAGACAAGATACAACTAAATGGAAGTGAACGAACCTTTACGAGGGTGTCCGATATAATCAAGATTAATGGAGATTATTATTATCAATATGGAGCAGAAGAGGGTTCTGGCAACTATTGGTATGGAAAATTAGTAAAACTAAATACCAGTACAAATAAAAAATCTGTTATTGTAAAGCAGTTATACGAGGAAGAAATATTTTATTACGGAAATAGCATCTTCTATAACGATACCGATAGCAGCGACAAACATTATCAATACAACACGAAGACCAATAAAACCACCACTTATATATATAAGACCACTGGTACAGAATCCTTTAATATTCTAGGAGATAAAACTTACTGTGCCAAAACAGACGGTAAAGAATCAGTTGTGGTATCCCGATTTACATCTGGCACCAATAAGAAGAATTTAGTTGAATCGTTTATTAGCATTTCCTACAAACAAAAAAAGGAATTTGAGTATAGCGCAAGTGTAAAAGAATACGGTAATTATCTATTAATTCCTGTTACTTGCATGGATTATAGTGATACCAGTAATGGATGGCGAGGCAGATGTGTTAGTGTCACCTGGTATGTGGCTAATTCCGACGGCAAGATACTTGCACAGTTTCAGTAAGGTGCTATCTAACGAAAATCATATAGTATAAATACTTTAGATTGGATGACAGATTCATGAAATTATATATTGTTGGAGCTGTTGCAAGCGGGAAATCGACGCTAGCAAGGCGGCTGTCAGAAACTTCAAATATACTATCTTACTCTTTAGATGAAGTTGTACATATATCTGATAAAGCACATCCTTGGGGAAATCACAAAAGGTCTGTTGAAGAGAGGAATGAATTGTTTCGTTCTATTATTAGTCAAAATCAATGGATCATTGAGGATACGGGGAGACCGTGTTTTGAGGATGCTTTAAAAGATGCGGATTTAATTGTTTTACTGGAGATTTCAAAATGGAATAGAAAGTATCGAATTATTAAGAGATGGATAAAACAACAACTTGGTATCGAGAAATGCATTTACAAGCCTCGATTTGATATGCTGAAATGGATGTTGAAGTGGTCAAAGGATTATGATACAGGGAGAGATAATTTAAAGGAACGAATATTGGGTTATAAAGAAAAGGTTGTGACTATAAGGAATAATCAGGATACTAAAAATTTTACAACTAGATATTTGGCGAATAGTAATCAGTACTCAAACTTAAAATACGTAGGAAAGCAGGGTAATATGGAAATAGCGGTATTAGCGGATATACATAGCAACTATGTGGCATTGGAGCGATGTCTTACTTATGCATTTTCAAGGAATATCAAAACATTTATCTTTCTAGGGGATTATGTCGCTGAATTAGCATTTCCTCAAAGAACAATGCAAAGATTATATGATTTATCTAAAGAGTATCAATGTTATTTCATTAAAGGTAATAAAGAGGAGTACTGGCTGAATTATCGTTCAAGCGGTGAAAAGGGCTGGAGTGATAGGAATTCTACCACGGGTGCTTTACTATATGCATATAATGAACTTACACCCAAAGATTTGGACTTTTTTGAACAGATGCAGCCAGCTTTGGAGGTAACAATTCCGGGATATCCAACACTTACAATCTGTCATGGCTCGCCCTTCAATGTAAATGAGAAGATGTTACCGGATGATCTTAGAACAAGTGAAATTATGGACTCTGTGGATACATCTACTATTCTGTGCGGTCATACTCATGCGCAGAGAAAGATTGTAAATAAGAATAAATATGCTTTAAATCCTGGAGCTGTTGGGATTTCTCATTGCAGCCAAGGGAAAACACAATTTCTAATCTTACATGGAAATAATGACGAATGGGCAGAAGAATTTATTAGCCTTGAGTATGATGTAGAAAAGGTAATAAGAGAGTTGCACGAGGGAGGACTTTATGAACATGCACCCTACTGGAGTCTGATTACGGAAAGCAATTTGCGAGGAGGCAATGTATCTCACGGAACGGTATTAATAAGAGCAATGGAGTTATGCCGCAAAGAAACTGGTAAATGCATATGGCCGGATATTCCAGAGCACTGTTGGGCAGAAGCAGTAAAAGAAAAGATAACAAACTAATCACTACTCAATAAATTATTTAATAAGAGCTGTCTATTATTAATAAACAACTCAGTAACCCTATAGCTTTCCGATTCTTCGTAAGTAATCTCATGGATATTTCCGTCATCAAAGGATAGGATGGAAGCACCCGGTATTCCAAGAAGAATTGGAGAATGACTGGCAATTATAAATTGTGTCCCTTTTAGCGCAAGATTATGAATAAACATTAATAAGGTTAATTGTCTTTGAGGTGATAGGGCTGCTTCTGGCTCATCAAGAATATATAAACCTTTTGAAGTAAAGCGGTTTTGGATAAGCGCAAGAAAACTCTCTCCATGGGATTGTTCATGTAAGGACTTTCCGCCATAACTTTGATAGTAGGCAGCATAGTCATCCCCATCTCTATAGTCCTCTATCTTGGTGGCAACATTATAAAAACTTTCTGCGCGTAGAAAGTAACTGTTGCTTGGTCTGAAGGGACCTTTAACTACTGTAATTGCTCGATGCAACTGTGAATGAGTATCCATAGTTGAAAAATTAAAATTTCTATTGCCGCCCTCTGGATTAAGACCATAAGCGACAGCTATACTTTCTAATAAGGTAGATTTGCCGGTTCCATTTTCACCAACAAAGAAGGTGATGTTATTGTTAAATTCCAGCTGACTTATGGATTGGATGGAGGATATGTTTTGGATATAGGTGTTGTTTGAGACCCGGTTCCAATCAATTTTTATTCCCTTTATAAATTTATCGTTCATAAGATACCTCATTTTATTAATACGGTAAAGTGGTTACAAGCTTATCTAATCTTAATCAGAATTATAACATAATAGTATTGTGAAAGGAACTTCTTGGTATTAATTTGTTGTTACTATATCTAGGACGATACTGATTGCAGGCAATTAGTTTGGAGGAAATGTGATGAAGCAGGATTTTTCAAAGGTATCTGACAGCAGTTTTACAAAGTTATTTCCAATTATACTTGATGAACATAATGAGGTTTGGAAAGAAGAATATCAGGAGGAAGAAAAATTTCTTAAATCTATTTTTGGTGACAAGATAGTAAGAATTAGCCATATAGGCAGTTCCTCGGTGGAGGGACTAATTGCAAAGCCGACAATTGATATCTTACTTGAAGTATCTGACGATATTGATATTCGTGCGATTACTGAAATATTGGAAGAAGAGGGTTACTGTATTAATACACCTAAAGGTGACATTATTATGTATTTAAAGGGCTATACACCTAAGGGGTTCGAGGGTCAGACCATACATATTCATGTTCGTTATAGTGGTGATTGGGAAGAATTATATTTTAGAGATTATTTAAGAACTTATCCGGACGTCGCAGAAGAGTATGCGAAGCTTAAAACCATTCTAAAAGAACAATATACCTATGATAGGGATGGATATACCGAAGCAAAAGGTGACTTTGTAAGGCGATATACGCAGAAGGCTAAGGAGCAATTTCCAGGTAAATATGTTCCAGTAGATGGGAGAGGACTATCGGGTTAATATCGCATATATTTAGAAAATCTGAAGGCAGAAATAGATTTTACACAAAAAGTAGTTAGGAATTATTATGTAAAAGAGCAACTGTTATAGTGTATTTTGAAGTCACATATACATGAATTCGTAGTTGACTTTTTTAGGTATTTATTAGATAATTACTAATGCAGTGTTTTTGTAGATGCATTGCAAAATCGAGGCGTGGCTCAGTTTGGTAGAGCGCTGCGTTCGGGACGCAGAGGCCGTGGGTTCGAATCCCGTCGCCTCGACTCTAAGAGTCTTGAGTTTTCAAGGCTTTTTTTATTTTGTGCTGCATTTCATATACATAAATGCTGGAAATTCTTTAAGCGATTTATCATTCTCACTTTATAATAAAGCATTAACATTTAAATAAAAACCCGGTCTCGCTGACCGGGGTAATAATTAAAATTTAAACTTAACTTTCTCAAAATCATAATTATCAGAGGATTTTTCATCTTTGATATTAGAGGTATTTTCTTTCGATTCATTTTTTAAATCTTGTTGCACCATTATTGTGCTAATACATCTTAGACTCTCAACAATGTCTCCTAAAGCATAAACTACAATACAAAGCAGTCCAGTTAAAAATATAATTATAGCCATCTCAAATGGCTTTATGTAAGTTGCGTTAATTATTAAACACGCCACAATTGCCACAAAAAATGTTATAGATGCCCTTTTGCATAATTTAGTAAAGCTCATAGCAACCCACTTGAGATTTTATATCAAGATTATACGTTATAAATAAAATAATGTATATAAAAAGATAGCCCACATGTCAATGCTGCTTCAGGTTATGTGTGAGGTCTCTATGTTCTATATTTTTTTGTTATTTTAAATAAATTAAGTATTCCATTGATGCGTATAATGTAGCAAGTAAAAGTTGATATCAGGGAAAAAATGTAATATAGTTAAAATGTATGAGATGTATGTCTGAAGGCATATGTTTTACTTATTGTTGGTATAGCAGATTTAATAGATTAATTAAAAATGAGATACTAGGAGGCAATGATGGACTCTTTCAAAAAGATTACTGTACTTTCAAATCTGGTTTTATTAGCTTGGTTTTTTCTTGATATGATAGGAATATCTTTTGGTAATAATATTTTGGTGACAAGATCATACATAGATGATGGAATATATTTTATAATCTTTATTGTGTCTTTAATACTATTTATTTTAAAAGAAAAGGTTGGAAAATATATTTTACTTATATGGCTTTCTATTTGGTTTACGACGCAATTTTATTCCCATTGGTATTTTACAATACTCGGACCTTGGGATAGGCTACGTACCTACTTTGCTAATACAATTAAATTAATACCTACAAAAAATATTTACATACTAGATTTGTATCATATAGTATTACATCTGTTAATATTAGTTTCGTTTATAAGTCTTATAGTATTTTTGATTTCATCCAAAAAGAAGAATATAAATATGTAGTAAAAGATTAAAAGTAATATTATTTATAAAATTATTGGTGTCAACAACATATCATTTTGAATATAAAAACAAACGCCTTCCGGAATGGATGAGAAATCCAACGGGAGGCGTTTGTTCGCTGATTATTTCTATGTACTAAGAATTAATTAAAAAGTAGAGAGTATTAAATAAAGCAACTATTTAACGATGTTAATGACAACTCAATATAGGTGGATTACTGTCAACTACAGTAATTACACAAGTATATTTTGATTTACCCACTTTTGCAGTTATGGTACATTTACCATCTGATATAGCTGTAACTAAACCAGTCTTATCAATGGAAGCAATTGATTTGTCGCTTGAACTCCAGGTTATCTTAGTTTCAGCATCTGTTATTTTTAATAATAAGTAAGAATCGACTTCCATGGTAGCTTTTGCCTTGCTTATTTTTACAGCAGCATATGCTTGGGTGGGTGAGATAATGGATAAAAAGAGTACAAAAATTAATAATGCGGTAAGTAATTTCTTCATAATCGTTCTCCTTAGTACAATGGTTTAAGTTATATAGAATTATATAGTGTATGGTATGATTTGTAAATGGTAAACTTACACATGCTTTGCTTGTAAGTTAGGGTGTGATATAATAAATAAAAAAACAGGAGGTGCAATATGGATATGAATAACTTACCTGAGAGCTTTAAAATTGCCGAAGAAACTGCTGATGCAATATGGGTATATCCAATTCTAGAAGATGGAACGTATTCTAAACAAAAAGTCAAATTATTTGAAAAGGGTGATCAAGAGGACACTACTACCTTTGCTCGTGTGGCATGGGCTAATGCAAGTACATATATAAAAGCTGCAAGAATAATAAACGAACAAACTATTGAGGATATTAATTTGACTTTACCATCTGCAGTTCTGTCAGCATTTTCTTGTGAGGTATATCTGAAATCGATGATAGACCCGAACAGTATAAAGGGAGATAAGCATAATTTGAAAAATTTGTTTAATCACTTATCTGCGGACATTAAAAATAAAATATATAAACGTCTTGCGTCTTCAAATACAATTACTGAATTTGAGGAGACCTTGGCAAATAATGCTGATATATTTAAGAAGTTACGATATATTCATGAGAAAAATTCCTATCAATACAACTTAAATTTTCTAATGTGGTTTGCTGATACACTTAATCAAGTTAGTAAAGATGTGTTAGCAATTTAAGTTGGTATTACGTTTAAAAAGCCAAACAAAAATCTGCAATCTCTCTAAAGGATTGTGTGGGTTAACATATATTGTTTATGCTGCATAAGGTGGTAATGTATCAATTAATATTTATGCTTGTCAGATTAATGGCAATAGGTATGAATATAAATTAAGATGCTAGTACACTGCAATATGTAACAGTCTATTATAACAACATTTGTTGATCATACAAAATAGAATTCAGATGAAAAAGGAGGTTTTTTAGATGAAGATTAATGTAGATGCTGGTCATGGAACAAATACAATTGGAAAGCGTACACCACCCATGCCTTTGGACATTGATATTAATAAGGATGGAGTAATTGACGTAAAAAAGGGTGAGCAGTACAGGGAACATTATGCGACAGTCGGCGTGGCAAATTTCTTAGTTAAAGAGCTTAAACGTTGTGGTTTTGATACAATGCAGACTGGCTTTAACGATGCAGACGCTTCCGACGATACGGATACCTCGTTAGCCAATCGTCAAAAGGCGATTGCAGCAGGCAAATGTGAGTATAGTATATCAATTCATTTTAATGCATTTGGAGATGGCAGCAGCTTTAACACTGGGGAAGGGGTTGGAATATATATTCATGATAAAAACTATGGTCAGTCAGATAAGTTGGCACCCGTGGTACTTAAGCATCTTGCGGGTGGAACAACACAAAAAAACAGAGGTGTAACAAAGTCTTCACTTGCAATGTGTAACTGTACTGCCATGAATACCAAAGCTGCAATTCTCTGTGAGCTTGCCTTCATGACCAACCTCACGGAAGCAACAACCATGATGGCAAACGAAGCTTATTGGCTGGAATGTGCCCAGGAGATTTGCCAGGGTGTGTGTGAGTATACCAAAGTGAAATATGTACCTGAAATCTATATACCAGCGACAACAATTACCCCGCAATCCGGGGCTAAGGATATTAATTGGGCAAAAGAGAAGTTAAATGCTGTTTTACCAGAGATAAAAGGAATAACCCCTTTGGCTGGCGATGGTGTATATGATCCTATTA
>JAFACO010000417.1 GCA_023425485.1 Bacillota bacterium | reverse complement strand
GCTCCGCACAGCCCAAAAATTTCAATCAAATATGCCACAATAAGCTGCGCAGTTATAATAAACATATTCGCAACTGCTGGTCCGAGATTATCTACACTTTTAATTACAGTATAAGTGATAAAGGCTCCTAATACACCGCCAATCAGCATATATTTGTGATCAATTTTAAATAAAGCAGCAAAATTACCTTGCCTGCCTGTTACAAACCAAGCTACAATACACACCAGTAATGCGCTAAATTGAACAAAACTGGCAGACACCCAGATACTCGTTTGTTTCGTTACTCCAGTATTAAGAACTCCTTGCGTGCTCATCAACGCACCGGATAAGATTGCAATCAGCATACCCCACATAGTTTCACCAAACCTTTCTTTTACAATTATCCTTAAGATTACCAGTAAAAGAGTTCTCTATTCAGTATTTCAGGCACTTCTTATACGAAACAATGGAAAAAGCATGGACCACAACATACTTAATGCTGTTATCCATGCTTTTACCTATAAATGTGACTTACCTTTAGCTTAAATAATATCTTTCACCTTATCTAAAAGCGTTTATTGTCATACCTTTATCTTACTAAGACAATCCTCCAGAATCTCTATCATTTGATCGATGTGTTCTTTTTCAACGATTAACGGCGGAACAAAGCGCAGGACATTTGCTCCCGCTGATATTACAATTAGCCCTTGTTGCATTGCTGCTGGAATAATATCCTTCACTGGTATACTAAACTCCAAACCCTGCATTAAACCTAACCCGCGTCTTTTTACTATAATATCATATTTCTTTGTGAGTAACTCCAGTTGTTCCTCCAAATAAGGGGAAACTTTTTTTACATGATTGAGCAGCTGTTTCTCTTCAAAAATATCAAATACTTTACTGACTGCTGCTGTTGCAAAGGGATTCCCTCCATAGGTGGTGCCATGGTCGCCAACTTCAAATGCCTTTGCTACTTTTTCTGTTGCAGCAAAAGCCCCAACCGGCAGTCCACCACCAAGAGCTTTCGCACTTGTAAGAATATCCGGTAAAATTCCATATTGTTCAAATGCAAACATAGTTCCCGTTCTACCCATTCCACATTGAATTTCATCAAATATTAAAAGGATATCCTTCTCATCGCAAAGTTTGCGTATCCCTTCTAAAAATTCTTTGGTAGCTGGATATAACCCGCCTTCTCCTTGTACTGGTTCAACTATAATCGCACTGGTATTGTCCTTAATAAGAGCTTCGACACTGTTTAAATAATTATATTCAGCAAAGACTACGCCTCCAACCAATGGTTCAAAGGCTTCACGATACTTTTTATTCCCGGTAACACTTAAAGCTCCCATACTTCTTCCATGAAAAGAATTTTGCATGGATATAATCTCACTTCCAGTATTTCCATGCTTCTTATAGTAATACTTTCGAGCTAACTTGATTGCTCCTTCAATTGCCTCTGTCCCGCTATTTGTAAAGAAAACCCGATCCATTCCGGAAGCTTTTGAAAATTTAGCAGCTGCCTCGATAGCAGGAACTGTGTAAAAGAGATTGGAGGTATGCAAAAGTTTATCAATCTGCGCCTTTAATGCATCATTATAACCCTTATCCTGATATCCAAAGGCAAAAACAGCAATACCTGCCGCGAAATCCAAATATTTTTTATCATTCACATCATATAAATACATACCTTCCCCACGGTCTAATACAATCTGATACCGACTATAGGTTTGCATTAGTACTTGATCTGCTTCTTCAATATAATGCTTCATAATTGATCCTCCCCTCTACAGTTCTTCATTTTCAAAGATGCTTTCCTTGTCAATGATGGCTGTGCCAATACCTTTATTCGTAAAGAACTCTAACAATAGGCAATGCTCAATTCTGCCGTCCAGAATATGTACTCTAGATACTCCGTTACGAACTGCATCCACACAGTTTTTCAGTTTTGGAAGCATTCCTCCGCCAATAAAGCCGCTATCAAATAATTCATCTGCTTTATCTAAAGTTAACACAGATATTAGACTGTTCTTATCATTTGGGTCTGCATATACGCCCTCTATATCAGTCAGAAATACTAACTTTTCTGCACCAATTGCAGTAGCTACTGCACAAGCAGCATCATCCGCATTAATATTATAATTTTGATACTCGTCATCAACGCCGATTGGTGCAATTACAGGTACAAAATTATTATCTATTAGGGTATCAATAAGCTGGGTATTAACTTCTTTGATATTACCCACAAAACCAATATCCTGCCCATTCACATATCGTTTTTCTACCTTTAAGGTACTTCCATCCTTACCGCTAATACCCACTGCCTTTACACCAAGCTTCTCCACCAGTTGCACAAGATTCTTATTTACCTTACCCAGAACCATCTCTGCAACCTCCATGGTTGGTGCATCTGTTACACGAAGACCTTCCACAAATCTGGATTCATGTCCCATTAGCCCCAGCCATTTGGTGATTTCCTTTCCTCCGCCATGTACAATGATGGGCTGCATACCCACAAGTTTTAACAGTGCAACATCCTTAATAACATTAAGCTGCAGATTTTCATCGAGCATAGCACTTCCGCCATATTTGACAACAACCTTTTTATTGTTAAATTTTTGAATATAAGGTAACGCTTCAATGAGTGTCTGCGCTTTTAAGAGAATCTGATCCATCTGTTCCATAATGAATTCCTTTCTAATCTGTGTTATTGTTTGATTTAGCTATTAGGAGCGATAATCTGCATTAATTTTTACATAATCATAGGATAAGTCACATCCCCAGGCGGTTGCTTTCTCATTTCCAGCTTTCAAATCCGCCACTGCTTTTACTTCCTTGGCTGAAAGAATTTTTGTCGCAAATTCTTCTGAATAATCGGTTGCCATTCCATTTTCCACAAGCTTCAGGACACCATCCACACTTTCAATCACAAGATCCACTTGCTCCGGATCAAACTCAACACCGGAATAACCCATTGCACACAGGATTCGTCCCCAGTTTGCATCATTACCAAACACAGCAGTTTTCACCAAACTTGAGGTTATAATGGATTTGCTAATGATAACTGCATCCTCCTGTGTCTTCGCGTTTGTAACGGTAACTTCAAAAAGTTTTGTAGCACCTTCACCATCTGCTGCCATCTGTTTCGATAAATCTGTGGTTACATAATTTAGGGCCTCACAAAAAGCCGCATAATCTGCATTCTTTTCAGTAATTGTTTTATTTCCAGCCAGCCCATTGGCAAGAACAATTAGTGAGTCATTGGTTGAAGTATCTCTGTCCACTGAAACCATATTAAAGGATTTTTTTACATCAGCACTTAATGCCTCCTGCAAAAGCTCCTTACTAATTGAAATATCTGTAGTAATAACTCCCAACATTGTAGCCATATTGGGGTGAATCATTCCAGAACCCTTTGCCATACCACCCACATGTATCTCTTTCCCCTCCAGCAGAAAGCTAACGGCGGACTCCTTCGAATAAGTATCTGTTGTCATAATAGCCTGTGCAGCAAGTGCCCCCGCCTCAGTGCCTTCCTGTAAGTCTTCCGCTAAAAGTTTCACGCCTTCCTCAATAATCTCAATAGGCATTTGCTTCCCGATTACTCCAGTGGATAAGGTATAAACGGCATCTACTGTCAGTTTCATATTATCTGCCACCGCTTTTGCCATTCTTTCATTATTAATGTCACCTTCTGCTCCAGTACACGCATTGGCAACACCACTATTAATTACAACTGCCTGAACATAAGCGCTGTTTTTTGTGATATCAATATCCCATTTTACAGGTGCCGCCTTCACCACGTTGGTAGTAAAGGTTCCGGCTCCTACTGCTGGAACAATGGAATAAACCATTGCCATATCTTTTTTCTTCTTTTTAATTCCTGCATATATCCCTGCTGCCTGAAATCCCTTTGCTACTGTTACTCCACCGTCTATTTTTTTCATTATTGTTCCTGCCTTTCTCTTGCCTGCAAACCAAACCGCTAGATTTATGTATTTCATTTTATATTTTCTATCTCATGGATAATCATTAACTGTCTATACTAATTGTATAGTAATCTAGGTCTTCTCTGTGTTCCCACCCAAGGCTTCTCCAGAATTGCTTTCCTTTTTCATTTTCTGAATAACACACCAAACCAACTTTTAGAATTCCTTCTTCTTTTAATGCCTTGATAATCTCTTCTATCAACAGTCTCCCTATCGATCTTCGTCTATTCCCTTCTTCAACACAGACATGGTAGAGGTATCCTCGTCTTCCATCCTGTCCGCATAATGCAGTTCCGACTATCTTTCCCTTTTCCTCAGCAACAAAGCTTGTATTTGGATTTCTCTTGATAAATTTTTCGATGCCCTCCTTCGAATCGTCAGGAAATCTAAGTCCGACACCTGGTGAATTCGTCCAAAGTGCAAATACATTATCATAATCCTTCGTATCAAACATACGTATCAAGAACTACACCCCCCTGA
>JAFACO010000463.1 GCA_023425485.1 Bacillota bacterium | reverse complement strand
GCATAAGATAACATTAGAGCTAGCAGCTATATCTTCCTTACCACTGGCCTTGTTTCATTGTTTCATTATTAATATTCTAGAAGCTGCTTCTTAAGTTCGACCATACGGTCTCTTAAGGTTGCTGCCTGCTCAAAGTTAAGTTCTGCAGCTGCGGTATGCATCTGTTTGGTAATTGTCTTAACAAGCTCTTCTAATTCTTGACGGGTCATTGATTCGAGATCCTTCTGCATATCCTTAGGATTTATATCTGCTTTCTTAGAAATACTTATCAGATCACGTACCTTCTTCTTAATCGTAGTCGGTGTTATCCCATTCGCCTCATTATATGCCTGCTGTATCTGTCTTCTTCGATTTGTCTCTGAAATCGCTTTATGCATGGAATCCGTCATACGATCCGCATACATAACTACATGTCCTTCTGCATTACGAGCTGCTCGTCCTATCGTCTGTATTAATGACGTTTCTGAACGGAGAAAACCTTCCTTATCTGCGTCTAGGATTGCAACTAATCCAACCTCGGGAATATCAAGTCCCTCTCGAAGAAGGTTAATTCCCACCAGTACATCAAAGACGTCCATACGC
Organism: Bacillota bacterium; assembly: GCA_023425485.1. Taxonomy (GTDB): domain Bacteria; phylum Bacillota; class Clostridia; order Lachnospirales; family Lachnospiraceae; genus Mobilitalea. The sequence continues at coordinate 3,076 of JAFACO010000463.1, read as the reverse complement.
ATATCTCTAATAATCTCTGAACGCTCAAGGGTATCAATATCCGAGTGCAAATACTTAATCCGTATTCCTACTTCCCTTAGATATGTGGTCAAATCCTCTGCCATTCGCTTAGTTAAAGTGGTAACCAGCACTTTGTTCTTTTTGTTTAATTCCTTATGGATTTCACCGAGAAGATCATCAATCTGTCCATTTACAGGACGAACATCTACTTCCGGATCTAGTAGACCGGTAGGTCTGATTACCTGTTCTGTTCTTAGTAACTCATGATCTCGCTCGTAATCGGAGGGTGTTGCTGAAACAAACATAATCTGACTTATCTTGCTCTCAAACTCTGGAAAGTTAAGTGGTCGGTTATCCAGTGCTGAAGGCAGACGAAAACCAAAGTCCACCAGTGTTGTCTTTCTCGATCTGTCACCTGCATACATTCCTCTAATCTGTGGAATGGTAATATGGGACTCATCCACAATAATTAAAAAATCATCTTGAAAATAGTCAATTAATGTGTGAGGAGGTGCTCCTGGTTCTAATCCCGTTAAATGTCTGGAATAGTTCTCAACTCCAGAACAAAAACCTGTCTCTCTTAGCATCTCTATATCAAAATTAGTACGCTCCGATATTCTCTGAGCCTCTAATAATTTATCTTCACTTTTAAAGTAACGAACTCTTTCTATTAACTCTTCTTCTATATTCTTCGTTGCTTCCGCAAGCTTGTCTGGAGAAACAACATAGTGGGAAGCAGGGAAAACTACCATATGCTCCAGACTCCCCTTAACTTCACCTGTCAAGGTATCAATCTCGAGAATACGCTCTACCTCATCTCCGAAGAATTCCACACGTATTGCCAATTCCGCTGAAGAAGCCGGAAAAATCTCAACAACATCTCCCCTTACACGGAAAGTTCCTCGTTTAAAGTCCATATCGTTACGATCATATTGTATCTCGATTAATTTCTTTAAAATATCATCCCGGTCTCTTACCATTCCAGGTCGCAAGGAAAGCACCATGTTCTGATAATCAATGGGGCTACCAAGACCATAAATACAGGATACACTGGCAATAATAATTACATCTTTACGCTCTGCTAGTGAGGCTGTAGCTGAATGCCTAAGTTTATCAATCTCATCGTTAATGGATGAGTCTTTCTCAATATAAGTATCTGTTGAGGGAACATATGCTTCTGGTTGATAGTAATCATAATAGCTAACAAAATACTCCACCGCATTCTCTGGGAAGAATTCTTTAAACTCCCCATAGAGCTGTGCCGCCAGGGTTTTATTATGTGCAATGATAAGTGTTGGTTTCTGAATCTGTTGGATTACATTCGCCATTGTAAATGTCTTACCTGAACCTGTTACACCAAGTAAGGTTTGACACTGATTACCACTTTGAAACCCTTCAACAAGAGCTTTAATTGCTTCTGGTTGATCGCCTGTTGGTGCAAACTCTGCATTTAATTTAAACTCCATCGATACGTTACCTCCTGTCATTGCATACTATCGTAAGTGTATGTATTATAGCATAGGAAATTTGGAAAAGCAATACAATTTTCGAATGTTTGTTCTGTTTTCTTAAGGCGCATTTCCCCTGTCTATAGAGTTTTCTTGACATCTTCTTCGCCATAGTTTATATTGTTCGCAAGGATTCCCTTAAGAATCAGAATTCTTTTTTAAATCATAGTAACAGAAAAGGAGCTTCTCAATGAACGAATTAGTTTCTTTATATCCGGAGGATAAGCAGGAATTCTATCAGTTATTGAATTCCCAGTTAAAAGCACTTCTTGAAGATGAAGTTCACCTGATACCGAACCTAAGCAATGCAAGTGCATTACTTGGTAATGCACTTGCCAATATTAACTGGGCTGGTTTTTACTTAATGCATAATAACGAATTATTGCTGGGTCCCTTTCAGGGCAAGCCTGCCTGTGTTCATATAGCAATTGGAAAAGGTGTGTGCGGTACAGCTGTCTCCTTAAATAAGACTCAACTAGTTGAGGATGTCCACGAATTCCCTGGACATATTGCCTGTGACAGTGCCTCTCAATCAGAAATAGTAATCCCACTAAGACATAACGATAAAATTGTTGGTGTTCTGGACATCGATAGCCCAATATTAGCCCGTTTTGACTCTGCTGATCAGGTAGGACTTGAAACCTTTGCAAATATACTTGTGGAAGCCACGCAGTGGGAATAATAGAATTATCTATTAAACTGTTTTGCTTCAGCCGCAATCTTTTCCATAACCTCTTCCATACCAAGATCTTCTGCTTCAATAACAAGATGTGCATAGGCTTCATAAAGCGGACAGCGTTCCATGTAGAGATCATATAAAGTTTGACCTTCTTTAAAAACTACACCTCGCTGCTTTATGTTGCCTAGTCGTTTTCTGATGGTTTCATAACTTAACTTAATATATACAACGATTCCAATTTCACGTAAGTGTTCCATTGCTTTAGCTCCATATATAACACTGCCCCCTGTTGCTATCACGGAATCATTTACATCTATGTCCGCATTTACTTGTTCTTCTATTGAAATCAAACCATCTAATCCATCTCTCTCAATGATTTCTCGGAGCAGACATTTTTCCTGTTCCTGAATTAATAGGTCCGAGTCTATAAACTGATATCCCAATACCTTCGCAAGAATTACTCCAACAGTACTTTTTCCTGCTCCCGGCATTCCAATCAATACAATATTCTTCATTTTTATTTCCCCTTCAGCATAAGCGTAATCTACTTTATAATGAGCAGATTATAGCACTCTTATCAGTAATATCCAACTATTTTCATTTCATTCTTGAAAATATATGCCTGTAACCATCATCCTATATTTTGCATTGAGTACATAAGTATGCATCCTGCACAGCGGGCTCTTTATAAGACATAATTTCCTATGAAATAAGAAACATGCTGCATTAATTTCATATAATTGTCTGCTGCAATGATTTCACTGGTTCATAATAACAGGCATCAATCTGTTCCCCGCAAGGAAGGGGAACCTGATGATGCCTATCTATTAATATCTGTTATTTAATTGTTTGTGGTAAAGTTTCAAGAAGTTTAGCGTAATTATAGTAC
>JAFACO010000423.1 GCA_023425485.1 Bacillota bacterium | reverse complement strand
AAAAAGCGGTTGTATTAACTTTTAGTATCGTGGCTAACCTATATAAAAACTGGCTTGTAGTCATCCATGGATTAGGCTTATATTGTAAGGTCTTTTCTAAGTTTTTATATGCATTACCCTGGATTTCTGGCTTTAACTTACTACAGAAAGTAGCATATCTATCTATGGTCGATCTGCAAAGTTCATACTCATATATGCTACCATTATAAGTACTGAAGCTTGGTGTGTACCCATTCAACATTTTAAAATAATCTTGAGTAACATTTTTGGAAATATTACTATTCTGTCTTGGAAATATTTTTTCAAAAAGTCCTATTATGATCACTTCCTTCCCTTAAAATTCTATAAAAAAATAAGACTTGCATAGTCTTAATAATTTACCATTGCCATATAATTGTTTAATTCATCCAGATACACAATGTAGGCATCTAACATGGCGGCCACCCCATCAATACGTTTGGTTGAATCGCTTGTTTTGCAAAGATACATATTCTGATTAGAGTCAATCGTTACCGATGAATTCGCTAAACACCATAAGGTAATAGGATTGTCATCATAATTAATTAGTTGCTTTTCAAGATCAGATGAGAACAGTCTCATCGGCGTGTTAAATGTTTTCGCCCCTTGAGCTATTGGAACTGTTATCTTTCCAAAGTATTGTTCCAGTTCATCAACTAAATATGTAGAACTCCATCTATCATAACCAATCCTATGTAAATAGATATCATGCTGATTTTTTAATTCTAATAACCATGCTGTAATATCCTTATAATTTATACGGTTTCCCTCCGACAGTCTTAATAATCCTAATCCCAACCATTCATCATAAGGTACTTTATCATTTCTAATACTTTGCTCCAGTTTATCAGCCGGCAACCAATACATTTGTTTGATATATATTACAGGATCATTCTTAACCCTAAATAAAACAGTACAGCAACATAAGTCGGTGCCGCCAAAACTAAGATCAATTCCAACAATTCCGTATTTAGGCTTCAATGCCTTTAAATCATATGTAGCCTTATTATTAAGCTGCTCATATGTTAACCATGATTCAGATCCGGTCTCAGGCATATCAAAATGTTTACATAACAAGTTCTTAACCAGTTTATTATTCTGTAGAGCTAGTTTAACCTTTTCTTCAAGGTATGAGTATTTAAAAGAAACTCCGATATTTGGATTAGCTTTCTTCCAACATTCAGGCTTTTTCCATTCTTTTCTATTGTCAAGCTCGTAAATAAATGCTATAGTTCTATCATCCTTGAAAGTATCCAGACCAATATATCCGTTAATAATTCTCTCACATTCTGAATAGATAGCATCGTATATATCTTGTCTGACTGTCCCTGCTGTACTAGTAATAAGAGTTAATGCCTGACTTCTTGAGATAGTACCATCAACTAGAATATCATATAGTACCTTTCCATTCTTCCATGCCCAAATCTCATCCATAAGAATTCCATGATTGTTACTTCCATCCAAACCATCACTATCACTACACAATGGTTTAAATACACTATCATTACAATCACTATTTAATTCAGCAACCAGACATTTAATTCTTTTCTTTAAAGCTGGTGATTTGCGTACCATGCTTCTAGCTACATTCCATATAATTTTAGCCTGGTCTTTTTTTAAGGCAGCGGAATATATTTCTGCACCGCTTTCATTATCTGCAATCATCAGGTATAATCCAATTGCAGAAGCAAGTAAAGACTTTCCATTTTTCTTTGCCACAATTAGAATCGCACGACGATATTTTCTATTACCTTCAATATCAATAAATCCAAATATTGATGCTACTAAGGCTTTTTGCCATAAATTTAATAATAATGGCTTACCTCCCATAGCACCTTTAATATGACATGTATAAGTCTCAATAAATTCAATAGCATGATTAGCCCGTTTTGGACTATAATAATACTCACTGTCTCTATCATTCAAATCTTTAGCTAATTTCTGATATGTATAATAAATTTTCTTTGAAACTATTTCTTGACCGGACTCAATCAAATTCCAATATTCTATAATCGGATTATAATCAAGCGGATATCTAATCATCACGCTCACCTACAAACTTGTCAAATCCATCATCAGGCTGCTTTACTGACTGCTCTTTAGGAAGAAGATCCCCAAGTTGTTTAATAATAGTCTGGTAGTTCTTATTCATAGTAGAGTATAGTCTAGCAACTGGACGTTCTCTTTCATATGGAGGTGTATTTGCAGATTGAGTAAACATCTCGACATATCCACCAGAATCTAAGTCTTTTTCATAATCTTCAAGTGTTACACGCATATAAGCAGCCCTTTGGATTATTCCGTCTATGATCGACTTATTTTCTTCTTTTATCTCTTTATATATTTCTCTAAGTCTTATTTCTTCTTTGTTAATTCGTTCTTGTTTTGTTAACTCTTTCTTTTTCCCCATATATTTCACCTCTTTCTTTAGGGTAGGGGGTCTATAGATTACCTGTGTATTCTTTAAGACTCCACCGCCGGTACCAGAGCATTATTAATATTAATTTTTAATGGGGGCAGTATCATCTTCATCCTTAACAGGAGGAATTAAAATTACTTCACCATTCTCACCAAAATAATATCTTGGTTGTTCTTGCTTACCTTCCTTCTCTTGGTTATGGCAAGTCTGGCAATCATATTTTAAATTATCGTGGTTAAGCGTAACATTCGGATCATTTATGTTTGACTCATTAATCCATACCTTATCATGATGGACAATATAGCCAAGATTGCCGGTACGAATTCCGCATGTCTGACATAGTCCTCCATCAATAGCAACCCTTTTAGAAATAAAAGAAGCACGACAATTACGCCATGCTTTTGACTTATAAAATGCTCTTGCAAACTCTTTTGCCATATCTCACCTTATTTTTCTGAATTAAAAAAGCACCTACTTTTACGGTAGATGCTAATAAAAATAAATAAGACCGAAATAGAATTGGTTACACCATATCTAAAACAGCCTTATTTACCGCTTTCGCTAAGAATCATGGTTACACCAGTCATCCTATATAAAGTATATTATAATAAATCAAACTTATGCAAGCACCATGGTTACACCAGTTAAATGCCTACAAGACAATACAAAGAAATGGCTACACCTTAGTTTGTTTGTCTAGCTGAATATTATCACATTTAAGCATCTAAGTCAACATAGTTTTTTCTATTCCAAGAGATTTTTGAAACCAAATCTGCTTTCAGTACAATCATTATATCCTTTATATATTTTATCTTTAAATATTGAATATAGACCGCAATAATCATTACTACCAATTATATGCCTTACAAATGCCATCGGAATAAAATCAGCTAATTGAACACCTAAATTATTGTCAGATTTTAACGGAAAACTTAATATAGAAAGTCTATCCATTATAGTAACAGAATCAATAAATAATGTTCCCCCAGTAAGCAATCTATAATAGCATATTTGAAGATATTTGTTTTCTTTTTGATTTCTTGATTCAATAAAAAATGATCCTGTTGCATTCTTACTCAATAGAAAATGTACAAAATTTTCCAAAATTATTTGAAGTGTAATATTGTAAATATCATTAGTATGGTGATTAAAATACATATCATTATATTTCTTGGTATCTATAGAGGACACAAATAC
>JAFACO010000364.1 GCA_023425485.1 Bacillota bacterium | reverse complement strand
CTACTTACGTTGTTCCAAATCCAAAGACAGAGAATTTTACAGAATTTCTTTTACTGAACGATATAAAAATTGAATATGGTAATATGAATGGTGTATCTACAATATTAAAGGTCCTGGTAGTCGGTATTATTATCGTTGGTATATATTACGTATCACGAAATGGCGGAAATGCCAATAATCTAATACAGGATGCCAACCGAAAGAAGAAGACAAATGTGAATCCAATCAAATTAGCACAGGTAGCAGGGAATACCGAGGCAAAATCTATGGTAGAGGATATTATCTCCTTTATTAAAGATCCGGATAAGTACTCCAGTGTTGGTGCCAGAATGCCGAAGGGTCTTCTATTATATGGTCCTCCCGGAACTGGAAAGACCTTGATGGCGAAAGCAATTGCAGGAGAGGCCAATGTTCCCTTCTACGCCATGAGTGGTTCTGACTTCGTGCAAATGTACGTCGGAGTTGGTGCCAGCAGAATCAGAAATTTGTTTAATAAAGCCAAAAAGAGTGAAAAAGCTGTTATATTTATAGATGAGATTGATGCCATTGGGAAAAAAAGAGCACGTAATACCTCAGCAAGTAACGACGAACGAGATCAGACGTTAAATGCATTACTGACCGAAATGTCAGGTTTCCACGACAATCAAGGTATCATCGTTATTGGTGCCACCAATCGATTGGATACTTTAGATGAAGCCCTCCTACGTCCAGGACGTTTTGATCGTCACATTGAAATTGGCTTACCCGATGTAAATGCTCGTAAGCACATTCTTTCTCTTTATGCAAATAAAAAACCTTTATCCGATGATGTTGACCTGGATGACCTTGCAAAATCCACCGTATATTTCAGCGGTGCCATGTTAGAAAACTTAATTAACGAAGCTGCAATTAATGCTGGTAATGAGCAAAAACCAGCAATTTCAAAGGAGCATATTGATAAGGCCTTCTATACAGTAATTGCAGGTGCTCCCAAGCAGGATCGCAGCTATATTTCCGAACAAGACAGAAAAATCACAGCTTACCATGAAGCAGGACATGCTCTAGTAACAAATCTACTCCTCCCGGAGCACTTCATCTCAAAGGTAACAATCATACCCAGTGTAAAAGGTGCAGGTGGTTTTAATCTAAGCATACCAAAGGATACCATGTTCCAGACCCAAAAACAGATGAAAGCCAATATTCAGGTGTTGCTGGCTGGTAGAGTTGCTGAGGAATTAATCTTTGGTGCCAATGAGGTTACCACTGGAGCCAGCAATGATATTCAAAAGGCTTCACAAATGCTCTTCGATTATATGAATAAGTACGGTATGGATAAGGAATTCGGATTATTCAGTCTCGAGGTATTAAGCGATGGTTATGATGAAAAGTTAATTGAGAAATGCAGAACTCAAATGAATGAATTGTATGAGGAAACAAAGAAATTACTCGAAGAAAGATTATCTTATTTAAAAGATATTGCAGAAGAATTACTTGAGAAAGAGTCTTTAAATGGGCAGGATATCGAACGCATTTGTGCCTAGCAGTTATTTGGCATTATGAAACCCAGAATATCATCTTAAGTGCTATGGCACTATACGATATTCTGGGTTTTCTTTTCAGATACTATAAAGAAACGAAATCATCTTTACAAATCAAGATTTTAAATCCAATTCATTATATTATACTTAATTCTCAATAGTTACATATGATCAAGGGTAAAAGAATTTCTTTATTTGTTCATTTTTATCGAGTGCATTATTGTAGCCTACAATTTTATAGTCGTTAATCAAGTCCAGGTAGCTTATTTGATCTGTGAAACTATGAGTAACTCCTGTCTTATCCATGTAATACAGACCATTGATTACCGGAATCTCTTCATGTAGTTTCCAAAGATAATTATTATAATCCGTACCCGGAATCCCTGCAGTCTTTAATAAGTAAGTAGATAAATAATTTGCACTTATTTTATCCACATCATCTTCCCCAATCGCATAATTTGCCCACATTATAAACGGAACCCTGTACTTTAAATCCTTCTCCTGCTCTGGACGAATTACTTTATTATAAAGCTCTGCATATGCAACTGGTTGATGATCACCGAACATTAAGACAATTGTGGGCTCCGGCTGCTGTTTAAAATACTCGATGAGTTCCCCAAAGGCTTCATCTGTCGCTCTTACCAAACTTAGATACTGTTCTACCACAGGATAGTTTTCGTATTGCGTAAGTCGAACAGTATCCTCCTCTTTGAATATCTGCTCCGAAGAATATCCCCCATGATTTTGCATCGTTACATTGAAGATAAAGAGTGGTCCATCCTCCTTCTTTGCTTCATACTGTTCAATAATTTTTTGAAAACTTGAATGATCACTGATGAACGATCTAATATACGTTGGATTAGTAAAATCATCCTTAGATAAGAATTCATCAAAACCCAGAAGAGGATATACAAGATCTCGTTTATAACCACTTGGTTCATAAGGGTGTATTGCTATATTATAATATCCCCGCTCCTTTAAAGTAGCTGCGAGGGACGCAGAAGGCTCTGTCACAAACTGCTGATAAGGAACACTATTTGCCGGCATTACTGCCATGCTATTGCCAGTTAAAAATTCATATTCTGTATCACTGGTAGCTCCACCGAATACGGAAACATACATAGTCCCCTTGGTGGTATTATAATTCATTGATCGAATGTAAGGCATGTACTCCTTATTTGTCTGAAAATTTCCCAGCAGGCTTAAATCGGAAAAGGCTTCATTCATGATTACTATAATGTTTGGTTTTAGACCATATTTATCTATTACCGGATATAGTTTTTCTTCGTCAGAAGCAGGCACATCCTGCATAATTTCTTCTACCTTTTCCACCGAATATCCTTCCGGAGGTTCCGTCTGCATTGCTTCTAAATTAGCTACAAAGCCAAAGGCTGTTCCAAATGCCGCATAGGTATATTTGGGTGCAAAAAAATCAATTACCTGAATCTTTGTTTTAATAAAATCTGTTGCAAAAAAAACATGTAATGGCAGCGCTGCTACAACAGAAAATATCAACAACACTACACCTCGATTTATTATAGAGGGTCTCTTATCCGCTGCTTCCAACCTTTGTCCGATTGTAAACAAAGCATACATAATCACAGTAGCCAGAATAAAATCTTTAGAAAAATATAGTTCATAACCGGAAGCAACACTTACTCCTGTTCTCCAGGCAAGCAAATCACTAGGTATAATTGGGTTCCCTCTAAATAACATGATAAGATAATTTAAAGCAGCAGCAAAATATATAAATAAATTTCCTGCTATAATTGCCACTCTACTGCTTCTTATTACACAATAAAGCAAAAAATAAAGAAGATAATACCATATTACATTATATCTCCCATAATCCTTTATCAAATCAAGTTTCAAATTACTGACCATAAGCTCTGTCATTACAAAGGATATCACAGGTGCTATTACTAAAATCAACCCATTCATCCATCTTTGACGCTTTTTTAAGAAAATAGAAATCACTGACACATCCATCACGGAAACAAGTGTAAGTGCAAACCATAAGAAAATTAATCCTGTAAACAAATAA
>JAFACO010000325.1 GCA_023425485.1 Bacillota bacterium | reverse complement strand
GGACATTACGACCCAGAATATCTTATCTAATTTTGATGATTTAACCTTCGAGGCACCACAGGGAACAATTACCGTAGACGCTGAAACCCACCATATCTATTGCAAGGCAAGAATTGGTTTGGTTCAGGGAGATGGTACCATTGCAACAGTCTTTGAAAGTGACGATGTAATTAAGCCTATTCCGGTAAGTGAATAAGGTATTAAAGATTAAGGATATGATATTCGATGCAATAGGTGATATTACTACCTATTTCACCTATTACATCGTAATAAAAGTTCCAAGGGTGGAAATCGGAAAAAACGTTTTCCACCCATTGTTATGAGAACAACAGAATATAATTTTAGGTCATGACAATGGAAGCAGTATATCATTTATTTGCTGCTCCATACATTTTGTGAAGGGGTGAGTTACTATGAATGCTTCTCTGATTGGTCAGCTGCTGGTATCGGGTGTGTGCAGCTCCTTTATTCTTCTCCTAACCTCCTTAGGACTTGTAATCATTATGGGCTATATGAAGATTGTCAATCTGGCACATACGGAAATGCTCATGTCTGGAGCATTTATTTGCTATTATCTTTATGCAGTGCTGCATATCCCGTTTGCAATTACTTTAATACTGACATATCTAATTTGCTTTTTATTTGGAATGTTTTTAGAACGTGTAGTTATCAGACATTTTTATGGAAAAATGTCTGAAACCCTGCTGGCAACCTATGGCATTTCAATTATTCTAAAACAGCTGGCGCTTATCGTGTTTGGAAAATCTTACAAACAGGTTGAGTATCCAGTTACTACAGTAATTCATTTGGGCTCCATTTATATCGAGTCCTACAAGCTTATCTTATGTGCAATCTCTATTATCGCTTTGGTAGGGACATTGATTTTGATTAATAAAACAACAATGGGTCTTAAGATACGATCTACAACGCAGAATCGCACTATGACAGAATGTCTTGGAATTGATACCAGGAAAGTAGACAGTATTACCTTTTCCCACGGTATCGGACTTGCCGGACTTGCCGGTGCAGCCATCGCTCCTCTAACGGCTATCACATATTCTCTTGGTGAGAGCTGGCTGACTAACACTTTCATGAATGTTGTTATGGGTGGGGTTTCTTCCCTTTTTGGAACTGTAGCCTCTTCCTTTATTATTCAGGAAGCAATTTCATTGATCAGCGGCTACAGCAACAGTGTGACAGCTCAAATTGTTGTGCTGATTATTGTTATTGTCATTGTTAGATTTAAACCGGAAGGATTGTTTACGCCGAAGGGAAGGAGATAATTGATATGGAAAATAGGAAATATATTTCAGATAGATTTAAGGCTTTACCTGTAAACCGATATTTAGATTTAATGCTTCTCGTATTTCTGCTGGTATTTCCGATATTTTGCAGTACCTATTGGGTTTACGTAATGTCTGGGATTATGGCTTATATCATGTTTGCGCTTTCACTGGATCTGCTTTGGGGTTATACCGGACTGATGAGTATGGGACACAGTGTACTGTTTGGCGCAGGCGGATACATGGTAGGAATTTCCTGTGCATATATCAATAAGGCTGACTGGGTAGATTTTGACCGGCTCCCCTGGTTTCTTCTGCCACTAAGTTCAGAAGTCGGAGCCTTTATCATGGCACTGGTGGTGCCCGCCCTTGTTTCCCTGCTTATTGGCTTCTTTATGTTCACAGGAAAAATTAAAGGGGTATTCTTTTCCCTGATTACTCTTGCACTTTCAGGAGTTGCAGAGCTTTTTGTAATTAACCAAAGCAAATATACGCATGGTAATAGCGGTATTTCTGTAACCTCCAAAACGATTATAGCAAACTCCAAAGAAGCAAGAATGGATGACTTTACTTTTTATTATGTAGTACTTGCTTTTTTAATTCTTGCCTATGTAGTTTGTTTGATCATCGTGAATTCCAGAATAGGAAAAGTGCTTCAGGCAGTTCGTGAAAATGAACCCAGGCTGACCTTTTTTGGTTATAAACCATCTGCTTTTAAGCTGCTAATCTATACAATTAGCGGTATGATAGCAGGACTTGCAGGTGTACTGTATATAAGAACCCAGGGTAACATTAATTCCTCGGCAGTAGGGATTACGCTGGCAACACTGGTGCTGGTATGGATAGCAATCGGCGGGCGTGGAAACCTTACAGGAGCCATGGTTGGAACACTGGTACTTCAGGTTACGGAGACAAAGCTCAATTCTGTGTTTTCTGGCATCTCAGCCGATTTTACCCAATACTGGAAAATGGTACTTGGATTTTTAATCCTGTTGATCGTATTTACCATTCCGAAGGGAATTGTCGGGACCATAATTGATGTGCAGCAAAAGCACAAGGATCGCAGACAAAAGGAGAAAATTCTACGGATGGAGGAGGTGACTTATCATGAGTGACCGGGAAAAAATATTACTTGAGGTGAGGCAGCTCACAGTAGAGTTTAATGGGTTTCAAGCGTTGACAGATGTCAATATGAAAATTCATGAGGGAGAGCTTCATGTTATTATTGGTCCTAATGGAGCCGGAAAAACAACCTTCATGGATCTTGTTACCGGAAAATCCACACCCACCGCTGGAATTGTGTTATTTGAAGGAATAAATATTACCGGTAAATCAACAACAGAGATTACCAGGAAATACCATATCGGCAGAAAATTTCAGGGACCAAATGTCTTTGATAATATGACGGTTGAGGAAAATATTGAAATAGCCATGGAAGGCTACAGCAGCATGATGAGGTGTGTGTTTTTTCATAGATCAGCCTCTTTTATGAAAAAGGTGTTTGAAATTTTAAGATTGATTGATTTATATGATTATCGGCATTTTATGGCAAGTGATCTGTCCCATGGTCAGAGGCAATGGCTTGAGATTGGAATGGTAGTAGCGCAAAATCCAAAACTAATTATACTGGATGAACCCACTGCCGGAATGACTGCGGATGAGACCTTTAAGACAGGAGAGATGATTAAGAGGTTGAAGGGAGAGCATACCTTAATCGTGGTAGAGCATGATATGGATTTCGTACGACAGGTTGCGGAGTATGTAACGGTACTGAATTACGGGCATGTTCTAGCGGAAGGAACCATGGAAGAGATTCAAAATAATGAAGAGGTTATTGCAGTATATCTGAAAGAGGATTGAGGTGAAGCATATGTTTGAAGCTACGGAGATAAATGTAAGCTATGGAAAGAGCCGGGTAATTAATAATCTTTCTCTTCATATTAAAAAAGGAAGTATAACAGCAATTCTTGGTCGCAATGGGGTCGGGAAAACCACATTTTTAAAAAGTGCCATGGGAGTTCTCCCCATGAACGCGGGAAAGCTGATCTTTGATGGTAAGGACATTACTAAAATGAAAACCTTTAAGCGTTCACTAGAGGGGCTGGGATATGTTCCTCAAGGAAGAGAAATTATTCCCCTTCTCACCGTAAACGAAAACCTGGAGCTTGGAGCCATGGGACATAAGGGGGTCAAGCTTGAGGAGAAAAAGGAATGGGTTCTGGGGTATTTTCCAGCTCTTCGTGTTCATATGAGCCGAAACGGCGGCTTATTATCCGGTGGTCTTCAGCAGCAGCTGGCAATTGCCCGCTGTCTCATGGGTGAACCGAAAATGATTCTGTTAGATGAGCCGACGGAAGGGATTCAGCCCAATGTGGTTATGGAGATAGCGGATATTTTAAAAAAGATAGCAAAGGAAACAGGAATTACAATTGCAGTAGTTGAACAGAATCTTAAGTTTGCCAGAAAGCTGGCGGAGGATTTTGTGATTATGCAGAAGGGAACCGTAGTGGCACAGGGGACAATGGAAGACCTAAGTGAGGAAATTGTTAAGAAGTATTTGTCAGTGTAATGAATAGAACCGGAGATACTTAAACGCAGGGATGGGATAGTAGATAGATAAAAAGATGAATCCGAAGTGTTAGCGAAAATATAAACTAACAGGACGGGTTCATTTTTGATGTAATGGATATTAACAATACCAAAGTGTGTTGACTTTTGTTGAATAATGAGCAAGGTTAGGATAAAATTATTATAAAGTATTAATAAATTTTGCTACTATTTTAATAAGGAGGCTTATATAGCTATGAACATACAGATTTTTGGAACAAAGAAATGCTTTGTCACAAAGAAAGCGGAACGATATTTTAAAGAACGTAATGTGAAGTTTCAATTTATTGATTTGAAGGAAAAGGGGTTAAGTAAAGGTGAATATACCAGTGTCAAACAAGCGGTAGGTGGTATTGGCGTAATGATTGATGAAGATGGTAAGGATAAAAATACCTTGGCTTTAATGAAATATCTGTCGGAGGCGGACAAAGAGGAGAAATTGTTGGAAAATCAGCAGCTACTTAAGACTCCCATTGTAAGAAATGGAAAGCAAGCTACTGTTGGTTACAAGCCGGAAATATGGCAGGGTTGGGCTTAAGTG
>JAFACO010000323.1 GCA_023425485.1 Bacillota bacterium | reverse complement strand
CTGCAGCTGCGTAGCAGGTAATTGTCGTACTGCCACCCACACCACCGGATGATACATATTTCAGACGATAACCTTCCTTGCCTGAGATATCACAGTAATCCGCAAAACTCTCTAAATCTCCTGTCTTAACGACAAGCTTATCAGTAGTCTCATCCTTCGTCCAGGTTCCTCTGCTAAAGGTAGTAGAACTACCATTTAAACTCACTACCGATACCGTTCCATCTTTCTCACAATAAAGGGTGGCTTTGATGGCATTTCCCATTCCTGATTTTCCAGAACCAATAAAGATATACTCGGCATTTCTTTCCTCTGCAATCACATAATCGGATGCCATTTCACTACGGAACTTACGGTCCTCAGCCTGGAATTGTACTTGTACAGCAGCCTGTTGCTGACCATCAACGGTAGGCGCTAGTTCGTAGTAGAAATATTGCCTGCTGCTTGCCTTGTCATAGTTTGCTGTAATGGTTGTATTATTGCCATCATTTAAAACCAGAGTGTAACCCCATCCATCCTCATAAGTCCAAGTGCCGTCAATTTCAAACCCTTTTGCAGCCATATCTTCTTCGCTAAGCGGGGGAGCTTGTGTTACTGTAGCCGTAGGCTCTTCCTCTGCAGCACCAGGTTCGCCAAAACCACCCATGCCGCCGCCCATGCCGCCTGCTTGACCTGCACCCTGGGACTCATTCCGTCCTACACAGGTACCGATTAACTTTAGGGTATTGTCTTCCTCAAGATTAATAGCCATTGTGTACTTATAATCACCAAAAGCTACTTCCAAATCCCAGTTTGTCTTGTCTGCCGCTACAAATGATATAAATTTCTGCGACTCTGTTTCCGTTGCGGCATTCTTTTTGGTATTGCTGGAATTGTTACCGCAAGCACTTAGTAAAACCGAACTAAAAATCAATATTATAATAGCCAAATATCTCCAATAGTTCTTACTTTTCATATTGCCCTCCTCTTTTCTTTTAGATAATATAAACATTTATCTGTTCAAAAATATTATATTTATTGTGCATATTTTTGCAATATATATATGCCAAAACGCCTTTTGATTGGCACATACAGCACTCCATATAAACGAACAGCACTTTTTCAAGGACGTACGACATCGATGTTAAATACAATTTATCTAGTGTCTTATCTTTAAACATAAAAAAAGACATGATTTGCGAAAAATCATGTCATGAAAATCAAAGTTTATTAAC
This sequence comes from Bacillota bacterium, assembly GCA_023425485.1. Lineage (GTDB taxonomy): Bacteria > Bacillota > Clostridia > Lachnospirales > Lachnospiraceae > Mobilitalea. Next base: position 11,874 of record JAFACO010000323.1, on the reverse strand, counting down.
CTTTATTTTAGTCCAAAAACCTCTTTGAATGAAATACAAAAGTAAAAATAACTGCAATTAGTATAACAAATATACCGATTGCCCAAAATCCTGCGATTATATTAATTTTTGTTGCTACAAAACCGAAGAATAGTCCCAGAACAATACTAAATATTCGTTCTAATAGTGAGGAAATAGATTCTATCGTTGCTCTTGCCTTATCATCAGCATGGTGATGGAGATATCCCATTACTAACGGATTAATTAATGCTGCCATACTAATTGCCACGACTAATCCAAAAACGCCGATAATACTTTGAACTATAACCGATACCAGAATACCAAAGCCACATAAAAATGAAGCACCAATTAATACATTCGTTCTTTTCCAATATTTTAGCAACTTGGTTGAAAGCATGGACCCTAATATACTACCTATGCATATTACCGATAAGACAATACCAAAGTATATAACAGGAAACGATATATGTTCCAGGTATAACTGCCAGAACTCATCAATATAAACCACACATGCAGCTATAACAATCGCATTCATACATATTTTAAAAACATTAATATTGGATTGAAAGAATGAAAATGCAGTGGTAATTATCTGACGATAGGTTATCCTACGCTCCACTGTAATTTGCGTTAAAGGCTCATAAAGTAACAAAGAACCTATAACCGTTAACAAGGCACTACCGGTGGAAAGCCAGTAATTAAAAGTAAAACCAAATCGAAAGGCTAAATAACCACCACACAGTGCAGCAATTAATGCTGCAGCGAAATCCATTGCATTCATAGTTCCGCAAATACGTTCAAGTTCACTCTCCCTATTACCGCACTTTAAGGAATCATATAGTAAGGCATTAAAAGCTCCACTACTAAGAGCTGATCCGATGCCTGAACTAAAAGTAATAATTGCAAAGTGCCAGAAATTATTTGCATAAACCAACGTAAAGAACTCAAAACACTGTAAAATACAACTGATAACCACCAACTTTTTTCTACCTATTTTATCAGCAAGAATTCCGGATGGAATTTCAAATAGTAGAATGGCAACTGCATAAATTATTTCACAATATACCACCATCTGCACCGTCATTCCCCGCTCTTGATAAAACAAACGCTCTATCACATAAGCTGGTATGAGGTTTTGAAAAAAGTTTATGATATATAAAAGCCATTTGTTTTTGTAATAAATCATGTCAACTCTCCTTATATAATTTTCAACATTCCATTGCAAAATCATATAAAGGATTGGTGGTGGTCGGGCTAAAGATTAATTAGGATATCTTATACGATACATGACATTCTCCTTTCCGGCCTTAAAAATAAACTACAATTAAATTACAATTTAATATTACATTCTATAAATCCATTATAATATTTAACTCCGTTTATTTTTACGTATGCACGCACTATAAAGTAATGCTTATACCCTTTTCTTAACCCAGTTTTGGTATAAGTTAGAGTCGAATTTTTGGTAATAGTCTTAACTAATACATAATCATCTTCCATATCATCCAAATAATATATCTCGTAACCGGTAGCATTGCTATACTTAGACCAGCTGATTTGTACAGAGGTATTACTTAGCTTCTTTATCTTAGCCGTCTTGTTTTGCGGTAATACCTTAATACTTATTACATTACTTATAGGATTTTCTACATCCGCATAGTAGGAAGTTTCTGAAGTTTTCACTTTATAATAATAAGTCTTTCCTGATTTTATATTTGTATCAAAATATTCACATTCGGAAACTGAATCGATCAGAACATAGCCACTGTTTTTTTTCGTGGACCGGTAAATATCATATCCTTGATTCAAGGCTGTTTTAGTCCAAGTGAGAATAACCGCATATTTATCGTAATATGTATAACCCATTGTAGCTTTTAAATTTTTAGGTGCACTATCTGTTGTGTTGATTTTTAATGTTACTTTTGCCCCCGGCCTATCCTTTGACCAAACATCAACTTCGGCACTCCCTTGGTCAAGCACCGTTATATAACCGTCCTCGCTAATACTAATATTACTATCCCCATAACACTCAAAACCAAGTTTCTTATTATCTGCGTTGGCTGGATAAAATTTAATATCCAACTTTACTTTCTTACCAGCCGCGAGAGTTAACTCTGTCTTGGTTGTTGAAATGGATTCTACCTTCGTAAAGCCTTTCATGGTCTTTCCAACAGCTAATCTATGTACGACTAATTTTTTAGACTTTCCGTCACTGGTGGTCCAGTATACATAGCCATCCTTATAAGTTGGCTCTCCGAAAGTCGTTAGATAAATATCTTGTATTTCAGTCTCTGGAATGATAATTTCTCCGGTACTTGAAACCACCATGTAACAACTGGTTAAATATTGGTCGCTGTCATATGGTGAATACAACTTCTTCTCCCACATAAATAAAAGCTGATCATTTCCAATGGATAGCATTTTAGGGTTGGAGGCATAATAATTACCTGTATAATTGGTAAGCCAAAGCACACCGTAGTCCACAGCCCCTGCCTCACAACCACCCGTTGTATCCACGAAGGTCCCTTCCGCTTTTCTGGTATCTCCAGCCAAAAGTTGAACATTTGCCTGATTAGAAGAATTGGAAGTAAAGTTTTTGGAAAATACCTGTAAGAACAAATTACGGGATTCATTGTAATTAGGATCAGACGCTGTTTCATAGGATAGTGTTTTCTCGGACACTCCAGATAATGCATAACCATTGGAACATTCTGCAAGACCGCCAAGAACAGAATAGGTAGTCTGGTAGATATATCCGTTTCTAAAATGGAAAGGAATAAAGTTTGGAATAGACCACATATCCTTCGTATACTGATTCACCTTATGAACTTGAAAACCACGATCAAATGCATCACCACGATCCACCATTAGGTAGCTCCCATCACTGGTAGCGATTACCTCCTGTCCAATGGAATGACTGGTATAGGGCGGAAGGTATTTTAACTTTGTCATTGTATTTGTATCAATATAAAGGGCATGGCTTGATTGGTGCTTGTTATACATAACTCTACCATATCGACAGACTAAAATGCCCTTAGAATCAATCAATACATCGCAATTACCAAAATTAAAAGGTTCCTTTGTTCCATAACCTATATCGTTAAATATGCTGGTTTCACTACCAGTATAAGATAGTTTTTTTAGTTCTTTTCCTTCACTGCTATACTGAACAACCGTTATAACTACTGCAGCCCCTGCTGATGCATCTGTTTCCATATCAGCTGTATCATATTTTCCATAAATGATATAAAAATTTCCCATTTGATCTTGTATTACATTCCCCACCAAGGGTAAGTCCTTTTTAATCTCCAGGGTCTTTTGCAGCTTCATCTGCTCATTTAAAATACTGATATAAACTGTCTTTTTGCCGCTATAGGCTATGTAGTATTGATTATTTACACCCCAGAATTCATTAATTTCAGATACCTTTCCATAAGGGAAATCTATATCTGGATCGATTGTTGACAGTGTTTTTTCGGTTGTAGAAAAGCTAAAATCGTCAACCTTAGCAACATCCTTTGCTTCCACCCTTGTGTTAACCGTTGTACTAAGCAAGAAACCGACTGTTAGGCTTAATGTTAATAATGACTTAATGAACCACCTACATTGCTTATTGTTCTCGTTCTTATCCTTTGTCCTGTTAGACTTCATCTTTCGTACCTCCCAGTAAAATATTCAAACATTGTAATCCTTTTGAATATTTTACCATAGATACAATACAAGTCAAATACCGTATAGCATTTTCTATTCCAATGTGATGTTATATGCTTTATTCGTCCCCTGCCTTAAAGTTATAAATAGGTTTAATAACCTTAATTATCTCTGCAGTATCACTAATGTTATTGACGATGTCCTCCATACTCTTATATGCCATTGGGCATTCATCCAAGGTATCCTTATTAACAGAGGTAGTATAAATTCCGTTCATTTCTTTCTTAAACTCTGACAAAGTAAAGGTACTCTTGGCTTTAATTCTGGACATAAGCCTTCCTGCTCCGTGGGGTGCTGAATTGTTCCAATCCTCATTCCCTTTACCGGTACAAATCAGTGATCCATCCCTCATATTGATTGGAATTAATAGTGTTTCCCCTTTCTTAGCGGAAACCGCTCCTTTTCTTAGTATCATGGCATCAGTATCAATATAGTTATGAATTGTTGTAAATTCGTCTTCTACCTTCAGCTTTAAGCCCTTGATAATCTCATCCATCATTGCTTTTCTGTTTAGTAAGGCAAATCTTTGAACAAGTCTCATATCATGAATATAGTCTTCCATCAGTTGACCTGATAAGTAAGCAAGTGGCTTTGGAATATCTGTTCGCACCAGTTTCTTCAACTCATTAACTGCTGTCTGAATTTCCTTGTCCCTGCCGGCTTTCTTATATTCTTCTATTAGTCGAAGTTCGTCTGCCTTGGTATTTCCATTCAATGACTTATATGCTTGCTCCTGATAATAATTCGCCACCTCTAAGCCAAGATGACGAGAACCAGAGTGAATTACAATGTAGATATTCCCCTCCTCGTCTTTATTGGCTTCAATAAAATGATTACCTCCGCCCAAGGTTCCTAAGGATTTCACCGCTCTATCCAGGTTAATTTTCGCATCTGTCTTACATTTCAAGTCATTCAAATCAATCTCTTCATTGTATCTGTGTGCTGATGGCCTTACATTAAAACCGGATGGAATTCTCTCATAAATAAGCTTATCCAGCTTCTGTACTTCAATATGAGAATTCTTTATCTGAATAGTTTCCATGCCACATCCAATGTCCACACCTACTAGATTAGGAACAACTGCATCCTGTAATGTCATTGTTGTTCCAATGGTACAACCTGCCCCGGCATGGACATCCGGCATGATTCTTATTTTTGAAGTTTTTACAAATTCCTGATCGCACAAGGTTCTAATCTGTTCAAGTGCGGTTTCCTCCACAATCTCTGTAAAGACCTTGGCTGTGTTAAATTTACCTTCTATACTTTGCATAATTCCTCACTAATAATTTTTAATATAATTAGTTATTACCCCTAAATATTTTCCATAGAGTAATAACCTAAATATGTATCATTCTCATTTTTAATTATTTATTATTCTAAAATTTTTTTAAAATATTGACCATTGCCCCATTTTTCAAAGCCAATCTTACAATAATAATTATAAGGGTCGTTATCTGGGTCAACAAACACCTTTTTACATCCATGCGATTTTAAAATCTTTAATGAATTGTAAACGGCAAGCTTTCCTAATCCGTGATTACGATATTCTTTGGCAGTTATCATCGGTTCTAAATACCCTGTCTGTGTTTCCTTCTCATACCAGAAACCACAGAATGATGCATAGCTGCCATCCGGTGCTAGAATAACACTGCAAATATTGCGATTATAATTCAACCAGGCATGTTTAATTGGCAGATAGACCTCATCCTCTATCTTTGGTACAGGTCCATCATAGTTAAATCCTTCCCAAATTAGTTTGCTTAGTTGATCAAAATCATAAACCTCTGCTAGTGTTTTTACCACAAATCCTTCTGGTAATTCTAATTTTGGGATGACATTACTTAAAGAATATTGAAGTGTACTAAACTCATTTGTCAGTTCTTCATAATCCCTTTGGCGCAATATTTCTTTTAAGTCATTCTCTTTTTCATTTGCAATAAAAACAATATACTTTTTATCATCTTCTATGCCTGAAAATGTTTCTTCCGCGTACCTGATAATATCTAATAGTAACTCCTGTGATTCACTTAGATTATCCACTTTAACACTACCTGGCCATGGACTTAACAATTGTACAGAAGCAACTATCTCATTATTTTCTCTCCATATACCTATCTTATCTAACTGAAACATCTCAAAACAGGGTGCATTCCGTAACCATTCCCATATAATCCTTGAGGGACTGCATTCACAGTCCCTATTCATACGTTCTAAAAAATCACATATCTCTTTTTCATTCTCTGGTTTATAGTTATTTCTTATATACGTCATAATTTCCCCCACTATATAGAAAGCTCCAAAGCTCTATATAGTTATTCTATATTTTTAATATAAGTTATAAATCTGATAGTATCTTGGTTTTTCATCCTATCTGTACCAAAAATAATTATTTCTAGCAAACTCCTTTAAGTCGCCTAGTTTTTGACTATTATCAAAATTACGTTTTTTCTTATTTTTGTTTATCGCTTTTGCTCTTGGATAATACTTATCACACTTTTGACAATAATGCTCATGACTGGCATCCCTTCCCTTATTGCATTGTCCTAAAGCAATATAATTAACACAAACTGCCTCTCTATATATGGCCATTTCTTTCTTCCTCCTATTATTGCGTCAAAACGCACAAAAAAAGAGCCTCTTAATATGATACCTAGATATCACCAATAATCGGCTCATTAATTATTCTCTATGATTTGCCGATAGCACATGAACACCTGCTACCGTATTTTATCTATAATCTACCTGTGAATTCCATTGCGTGAAATTCAGGAGTTATAGCAATCATAGCATAATTCATTTTGTAATTATTCTGTTTTTGATTTTTTGTTGTTATCATATTTGATAAAATATAACTAAATTTCATTGCTACGTCTCCTTTCTTTTCTGTTAATTTACAATTCCTACTAAGGGAATATACCATATTGTTCCTCCGATGTAAAGCCTAAAATAGTAAAAATTACAATTTTATAACAAAACCGCTTAATGAGATACCTAAATATCATCATTAAACGGCTTATAAACACTATAAATAGCAATAAGATTTTACTTACTAATTACAACAAACTCCCAAGGTTCCAATGACATTTCATTTTCTCCTGCTACTAGAGATATGCTCTCTGCTGTCATTAATTCTGTTCCTTCAAATTCGCTTTCCAGCATAAACTTAACATCTGCTGTCTTGTCAGACAGATTTAATAATACAACAATACGATCCTCATCCTTTTGACGCTCATAGACTAACACGCGTTCGCTTGATGACTCCAGGAAAGCTATCTCTCCTCCCGCGTTACCATTCCATAAGGCTGGATGCTCCAACTTTAGATGGATTAACTTGGTCAATAGCTCCTCATTCTGAAAATCTTCCCAAACAATTTCATCCTTATCAAAGAATTCCAATCGATGGTTAAGATTAACCTCCTGTCCGGAATAGATTAATGGCATACCTGGAACTGTGAAAATTAATGTCAGCATTGCTTGTTGAGCGACGCCCATCCTCTCTTCTACAGTACCAATCCAGGAATTCTCATCATGATTATCAATAAAATGCAGAGGATAGGTTCCTTCTGGATAGTTTTTAATAGTATTCTTAAAATAGCCTGCCAAACTATCCGCCTTCTTACTTCCCTTGGCAATACTGTTTAAGTCCTGATATAAACTCCAACCATAATTAGAATTAAAAGCATATTTCATTAATGCCAGGGATTTATCATCCTCCGCCAACATATAAACTGGTTTAATTCTTTCAAGTTTCGTTCGTGCTTTTTCCCAGAATTCCAGTGGTACTCCACCCGCATAATCGCAGCGATAACCATCCACATCAAATTCCTTTACCCAATAGGTCATAGCTTTTATCATAGCATTTTGTAACTTCTCATTTTCAAAATTTAAATCTGCAACGTCTTCCCAGGTTTCAGGATAGATAATCTCTCCCTGTGCATTCTTGGTATACCAGTCTGGATGTTCTGAAATCCAGGCATTATCCCACCCAGTGTGATTGGCAACCCAGTCAAGGATTACTTTAAAACCCATATCATGACAAGCCTTTACCAAATGTTCAAAATCCTCTTTTGTTCCAAACTCCGGATTAATCTCTTGGTAATCTGCAATTGCATAATAGGAACCTAAGCTTCCCAGTCGTTTTGCACTGGATATCGGATATATTGGCATGAACCATAGAACTTTAACACCCATTTCTTTCAGTCTAGGCAGGTGCTCTTCAAAAGCTTTAAATGTGCCTTCCTCCGTATACTGACGAATATTCACTTCATAGATAGTCGCATTGTCAGACCATTTCGGTACACTTACTTTATCCTTAGAAGCTGCACATCCTGGCAACATAGACAGAACCATAAGAATCGCCACCAATCGGTATATTATTTTTCTTTTCATAAGTCACCTCTCTTCGTTTGTGTACGTCCAAACATAACACTAACGTCTCGTAACTTCTTAGCAAGTTCCATATCCAACATTTCCGGGAGATACCTCCACTGCCAATTATTCATTGTGGTACCAGGTGTATTCATGCGGGCAGAGCTGTCTAAGCCCATGACATCCTGTAGTGGGACTATTGCCATCTCAGACACGGAAGCATAACAGGTTCGAATAAAATCCCAGGATATCGTTGACAAGGTGGATTTCATATATCCTTGTACCTTATCCTGACAGTCCTTTGATGCCTTTAAGTACCATCCAAGTGTTGTGTCATTATCATGAGTTCCCGTATAACATACGGTTCTCGGTATGTAGTGATGAGGTAGAAAAGGATTTTCCTCGGTATTATCAAATCCAAACTGCAGGATTTTCATACCCGGAAGATTAAAGTGATCCCTTAGCAGGGTTACCTCTGGTGTAATAACTCCTAGGTCTTCTGCAATAATAGGCAGCTCCTCACCCAGTTCCTTTTGTATGGCATAAAATAAATCTTTATAAGGGCCTTTACGCCATTCACCTTGTATTGCATTCTGTGAACCATAGGGAATTGCATAATACGCCTCAAAGCCTCTGAAATGATCAATTCTTAAATAATCCACCATTTCTAAGGTATATTTAATTCTTTTCACCCACCATTTGAAGTCCAAAGCCTTATGTACTTCCCAATCATAGAGAGGATTACCCCATAATTGGCCTGTTTCCGAAAAATAGTCCGGCGGCACTCCTGCAACCACAACTGGATATCCTTCCTTATCCAAGTAAAATAAATCCTTGTTTCCCCATACATCGGCACTGTCAAAGGCAGTAAATATTGGAATATCCCCAATAATTAAGATGCCCTTTGCATTCGCATATGCTTTAAGCTCGAACCACTGTTTATAGAAGATAAACTGAACAAAAGAATAATATCGAACTTCACTCTTAAGTTTATCTCTCCACTTCTCCAAAGCCTCCTGTGTTGGAAATGCAATTTCCGAATCCCATTGGCACCACATAACTCCCCCGTGAGCATCCTTAACTGCCATAAACAAGGCATAATCCTCCAACCACTCCTTCTGTTGTTGGCAAAATAACTCAAATTCTTCAATCAAATCAGGCTTATTAATATTCTCAAAATGCCCATATGCCTTACGAAGAAGCTCCAGCTTATATTCAATTACCGGTCCAAAATCAATTTTGATCGGGTCCCAATTCTTTGGTTCTAATTCTTGTACTGTAAGTAGTCCCATATCGCCTAAAAGCTCTGGACTAATAATCAATGGTTGCCCTGCAAAGGACGAAAAGGATTGGTAAGGTGAATCCCCATAACCAGTAGGACCAAGTGGTAGCACCTGCCAGATTGACTGACCAGCTTGCGCAAGAAAGTCTATGAATTGATATGCATTTGCTCCTAAGTCACCAATACCATATAAACCTGGAAATGAAGTAGGATGTACTAGGATACCGCCTTTTCTAGCAGAATTCGAGAGGGATTCTACAGATTTTCTTTCCACTAATAAAACCTCCGTATCATTTATCGTAATGAAAAAAGTATAATGTTGTTATTAATTTATTTGCTTTAAAATTGCAAACCCATAAGACTTTAGTTCCATTTCATCTTTAATTGCCATCTGCTCATTCGTCCATAGATCAAAGAAATTTTTATCCTGTATTTCCCCAGGTAATTGCAAGCGCTGACTCTGGTTAGAACGGTTGATTAATATTACAAAGTTCTCTCTTTCTGTAACCCTTTGATATACCAAGACATCAGGATTTACAGACTTAAGAAAGTGTAACTCACCCTCATCTCTTAATGTTTTGTGTGCTTTTCTAATCCTAATTAATTGTTTCATAAATGATAAGAGTTCTAAATCCTGATCCTCTGTATTCCATCGCATTGGACGGCGGCAGTCAGGGTCTTGATTTCCTGTCATTCCAACCTCATTACCGTAATAAATAGAAGGAGCACCTGTATGTGTCATAAGAAATACGTAGGCAAGCTTCAGTAATTCCTTGTTTTCACCTGTCTGATGCAAAAACCTTGGGGTGTCATGACTATCTAACAAGTTATACATGTGGTTATTTACACCTTGGGGATAAAAGAAATTTGTTCGAATTACTTCCTGTTCAAACTCTATTGAGTTCATCTCACCCTTGGCAAAAAAGCCAAGGACTGCATCATTGATAGGATAATTCATAACCGCATCGAACTGATCTCCGGCAAGCCAAGGGTTAGCATCATGCCATACTTCACCAACAATATAAACTTCCGGATTCTTCTCTTTTGCAACCTTACGAAACTCTCTCCAGAAGTGATGATCCACTTCATTCGCTACGTCAAGTCTCCAGCCATCGATAGAAGTCTCCTCGCTCCAATAACGAATTACATTTAGCAGATATTCTTTCATTTCAGGATTCTCAGTATTTAATTTAGGCATACTTGGCGTATAGGCGAAGGTATCGAAGTTCAATTTCTTCGAAGATTTTAACTCATCCTTCCTATCATAAACCGGGAATTTATGAATATGGAACCAATCCTTATAAGGGGAATCTTCACCCTTATCAACTACATCCTGGAACTTATCAAAGAAGAAGCCACTATGATTAAAGACAATATCCAGCATAACTCGTATGCCTCTATTATGTGCTTTTTCTACTAGTTCCTTAAGTTTTTCCTTATCTCCAAAGTGAGGATCTACAGATAAATAATCTATCGTATCATATTTATGATTTGAGTCAGAGTGAAAAATAGGTGTAAAATAAATACCGTTGATACCCAGCTCTTCTAAGTAGTCCAAACGATCAATTACTCCCTGTAAGTCACCGCCATAAAAATCTTTAGAAGACGAAAGCGGTTCTTCCCAATCTTTCGTATTCGCTGGATCATTGGTTTTGTCCCCATTAGCAAATCGTTCTGGAAAGATCTGATACCAAACCGTATCTTTTACCCAATCCGGTGCATTGTAGATATCAACAGAATTAATATATGGAAATGCAAAGAAATTCTTCTGATCTGTTAAATTTGAATCGCTTGCTCCCGTAAGCTCATTGATCTTGCGTTCTCCATATAAGTATTGCACACTATTACTTTTTAGCTGAAAGGCATACCTCATTCTACTGAAGTCAGGTTGCACTTCAACAAACCAAAAATCATGTATACCGTCAGTCCCAACTTTCTTCATCTCTTGGTACTTTATAAACCACTTCCAGGCCGAGTCTTCACCAGTTACTTTTTCTTCTCTAAAGTCATAAGGATCGCCATAAACTAAAACTACCTCTTGAACATCATTTACTTTCGTCTGCAATTTTATATGAAGTGTTTTATCATTATAAGCATAAGCATAATTACTGCCCGCCTTATGAAATATTGATGATAATTCCATTGTTTTCTCCTTCCAAAGGTGTCGTAAATCAGAACTATAAGTTATTTATTAATTTGCAAATAATATTTCACATAATGCTCCAAATAAATTCTGACTAAGGTTCATTGTATGAAGTTCCGATATCATTTTAGTAGTATTAGAGTTCCTCTTAAATAAGTAATAAATTTTTTCTTTTAACTGAAACTCAATTTGAGCATTATCTAAAAATTGCAGCAACCTATCTTCTATTTTATTTTCGCACATTTCCATTTTCTCAAATTGCACTAGCAGCGCCTTGGAAACCTCTACTTGCTCCACAGTAAGTTCTAGCATATTCAAATTAATATCATAATTTTTTGCATATTGAATTGTATTATTACCTGATTTAATA
>JAFACO010000235.1 GCA_023425485.1 Bacillota bacterium | reverse complement strand
CTTGGTTAGAGCAGTCCTGGGATACATTGGTTTTTGTCATGGTAGATAACTCCATATTGTACTTAAACTTTTTTGAAATACTATATTTTGTATTATAATCTAAAATTGTTGCACAGGCAATAGTTTTTAAAGGTTACTATCGATATAATATATTTCACAGCAAAAGTAAAAGGAGATTGGGGAATGAAAATAATTAAAAGAAACGGCTCTGAAGAAATCTTTGACCTTAATAAGATAGTATCAGCCGTTACAAAAGCGAACGCTTCCTCTGAAAAGAGCGGCCTAAATGACGAACAAATCAAGGAAATTGCAGACTATGTTGAGTACAAATGCAACAAATTAAACAGGGCAATTTCTGTGGAAGAAATTCAGGATTTAGTAGAAGATCAGATTATGGCAACCGGTGCCTTTGACCTTGCAAAACGATATGTCAGATATCGTTATCAGCGTTCCCTTATTCGAAAAGCCAATACTACTGATAATCGAATTCTTTCCCTGATTGAATGTAATAATGAAGATGTAAAACAAGAAAATTCAAATAAAAATCCTACCGTTAACAGCGTTCAACGTGATTATATGGCAGGAGAGGTAAGTAAAGATATAACCAAAAGATTACTGTTACCTCAAGACATTGTTGAGGCTGATAAAGAGGGTATCATACATTTCCATGATACCGATTATTTTGCACAGCACATGCATAACTGTGATTTAATTAATCTGGAAGACATGCTTCAAAATGGTACTGTAATCAGTGAAACCTTGATTGAAAAGCCTCACAGCTTTTCTACTGCTTGTAATATTGCAACACAGATTATTGCACAAGTGGCAAGTAACCAGTACGGTGGACAAAGTATCAGCTTGGCTCATTTAGCTCCCTTTGTTCAAATCTCCAGAGAGAAAATACATACAGAAGTACTAGAAGAAGTAAAAATGCTGGGTTGTGCCCCAGAGGAAGAACTCATTCGTGAAATTGTAGAAAAAAGACTTCGTAAGGAAATAACAAAAGGCGTTCAGACCATTCAATATCAGGTCATCACATTAATGACCACCAATGGACAGGCACCATTTTTAACAGTTTTCATGTATCTTAATGAAGCAAAGGATGAACGTGAAAAGAAGGACCTTGCAATTATTATAGAAGAAACCTTGAAACAACGTCACCACGGTGTTAAAAATGAATCCGGTGCTTGGGTAACTCCTGCTTTTCCTAAATTAATCTATGTACTGGAAGAAGATAATGTATATGAAGGTTCCGAATACTATTATCTAACAGAAATCGCTGCAAAATGTACAGCAAAGAGATTGGTTCCTGATTATATCTCTGAAAAGAAAATGAAGGAGCTTAAGGAAGGTAATTGCTTCCCGGTAATGGGGTGTCGTAGTGCACTAAGTCCCTGGAAGGATGAAAACGGTAATTACAAGTTCTACGGTCGTTTTAATCAAGGTGTTGTAACGTTGAATTTAGTTGATATCGCACTATCCTCCGGCAAAGACATGGATAAGTTCTGGAAGATTTTTGATGATCGTTTAGACCTTTGCTATCGTGCCTTGATGGAGCGTCATAACCGTTTGAAGGGGACTTATTCTGATTCCGCACCTATTTTATGGCAGAATGGTGCTTTAGCGCGCCTAAAAAAGGGTGAGACCATTGATACGCTGTTATATGGCGGATACTCCACTATATCTCTTGGTTATGCAGGAATCTATGAATGTGTGAAATATATGACTGGTAAGTCACATACTGATCCAGAAGCTGTTCCATTTGCTTTAAAGGTTATGCAGTATATGAATGATGCCTGTGATAAATGGAAAGAGGAAACGAATATTGGTTTTAGTACCTATGGTGCTCCAATCGAAAGTACTACCTATAAATTTGCGAAATGTCTGCAAAAGCGCTTTGGCGTAGTGAAGGGAATTACGGATAAGAGTTATATCACAAATAGCTATCATGTTCATGTTACAGAACCAATTGATGCTTTTACGAAACTGGAGTTTGAATCAAAGTTCCAGGCATTATCGAAGGGCGGAGCTATCAGTTATGTTGAGGTTCCAGATATGCAGAACAACATCCCTGCAGCTCTTCAAATCATCAGATTTATCTATGACAATATTATGTATGCCGAGTTAAATACCAAGAGTGATTATTGTCAGGAATGTGGCTTTGATGGTGAAATACAGATTGTTAAGGATGAGGATGGTAAGCTTGCTTGGGAATGTCCAAAATGCGGTAACCGCAACCAGGACAAGATGAATGTTGCAAGAAGAACCTGTGGATATATTGGAACTCAATTTTGGAATCAGGGTAGAACACAGGAGATACAAGAAAGGGTGCTACATCTATAAATGAATTATGGAGAAATAAAGAAATATGATATTGCCAATGGGGAAGGAGTAAGGGTATCCTTATTTGTTTCGGGCTGTACCCATCACTGTAAGGGCTGTTTTAATGAAGAAACCTGGGATTTTAAATATGGCAATCATTTCACAGAGCAAACAGAAGCCGAACTCATTAATGCACTATCCCGTGACTATATCAATGGCTTATCTTTACTGGGCGGTGAACCCTTTGAAAAACAGAACCAGAGGGTGTTACTACCTTTTATAAAGAAGGTTAAGGATTTGTATCCCAATAAGACAATTTGGTGCTATACAGGATATTCCTATGATACCGAACTGCTACAAGAAAGTCGTGCCAGATGTGAATGTACGGATGAAATGCTGGAGTATATCGATGTTCTAGTGGATGGTGAGTTTGTACTTGAACTAAAGGATATTAGTTTAGCGTTCTGCGGCTCCTCAAACCAGAGAATTATTGATGTAAAAAGATCACTGGAAAGTGGAGAAGTTGAACTTTATAAGTTAAAAAGCAAAAGCCTCTAAATATCAAGAGTTTAAATTAAAAGAAATCAGCCTGCCAAATCAATGGCAGGCTGTTCCCATAAAGGAGTATATTTCCGAATAAATAAGTAGATTACAAATTCATTTCCTGCTTTACTTCTATAAAGCATTTAACAATATAATCAATATCTTCTATTGTATGTGACGCGGATACCTGAGTTCTAATTCTTGCTTTTCCCTTAGGAACCACCGGATAGGAGAAGGCAACTACAAAAATACCTCTTTCCTTCATACGTTTCGCCATTTCCACTGCAGTTTTTTCATCATACAGCATGATCGGTACGATAGGATGTACACCGGGTATAATATCAAAGCCTGCCTCTACCAGTTTTTTGCGGTAATAAGCAGTAGTAGTCTCTAATTGATCTCGAAGTGCAGTATCCTCATTTAGTATTGCAAATACTTCAAGACTAGCACTACCAATGGAGGGAGCCAGGGTATTAGAAAATAGATAAGGGCGACTTCTCTGTCTTAGCAAATCTATAATTTCTTTTCTGCCGCTGGTGTAGCCACCGGAAGCACCACCAAGTGCCTTCCCTAAGGTTCCGGTGATAATATCCACACGTCCAGTCACTCCGCAATATTCAATAGTTCCACGGCCGGTTTTTCCAACGAAACCTACAGCATGACTGTCATCCACCATAACAAGTGCATTGAATTCATCTGCAAGGTCACAGATGGACTTAAGATCAGCAATGACACCATCCATAGAGAAAACACCATCTGTTGCAATTAACTTGATTCTAGCACCTTCCTCGTCAGCTTCGACTAAGCGGGCACGAAGATCTTCCATATTATTATTTTTATAGCGATAGCGTTTCGCTTTGCACAAACGAATTCCGTCAATAATACTTGCGTGATTTAATTCATCGCTGATGATTGCATCCGCTTCTGTCAGTATTGTTTCAAATAAGCCACCATTTGCATCAAAGCATGAGGAATAGAGGATGGTATCCTCGGTGCCAAGGAAATCGCTGATGGTTTGCTCCAAATTCTTATGGATATCCTGTGTGCCACAGATAAAACGGACAGAAGATAAGCCGTAGCCTCTATCATCATAGGACTTCTTTGCGGCATCTATAACTCGAGGATTATTGGATAATCCCAGATAGTTATTTGCACACATATTAATAACGCTGCTGCCATCTTCTAAGGTAACCTTTGCTCCCTGTGCCGAGGCAATGGGAGTCTCACCTTTAAATAAGCCTGCTTCTTTTATTCCATTCAATTCTTGTACATAAATATTTAAAAGTTCTTCTTTACGTGCCATTGTTTTTCAAAACCTTTCTTCAAAGTCTAGTCGTTAATATGGCTCCAATCCAGAATTACTTTACCACTCATTCCGGATCTCATAACCTGAAAACCTTCTTCAAAGTCTCTGACATCAAAGCGGTGTGTAATGACCTCATCAATGTTTAAACCGCTTTGGAGCATGGTCGACATTTTATACCAGGTTTCATACATTTCCCTGCCATAGATACCTTTAATGGTGAGGCCATTAAAAATAACTTTATCCCAATTGATTTTAGCATCTGATTTTTGTAAGCCAAGAAGTGCAATCTTACCACCATGCTTCATGTTATTGACCATATCATTAAAGCCTGCCTGATTACCAGACATTTCAAGGCCTACGTCAAAGCCTTCCCGCATTCCAAGGGATTTCATAACATCGGAAACTCTTTCCTTCGTAACGTTAATCACACTGGTAGCACCCAGTTTCTTAGCAAGGTCTAAGCGATATTCGTTTACATCAGTTACTACAACATGTCTGGCGCCTACGTGACGACAAACCGCAGCAGCCATCATACCAATTGGCCCAGCACCAGTGATTAAGACATCTTCTCCAACTAAATCAAAGGACAGAGCAGTATGGACCGCATTTCCAAAGGGATCAAAGCAGGAATACAGCTCTTCCCGAATATCCTTTTCACATCGCCAAACATTCGTGCTTGGAATTGCAAGATATTCAGCGAAGGCACCATTTCGATTGACACCAACACCTTGGGTATCCTTGCATAAATGACGATGTCCCGCAAGACAATTACGGCATTTACCACACACAATATGTCCTTCACCAGATACTAATTCGCCTATTTGATAGCCCTCAACATTGTCTCCAACCTCAACAATTTCACCGACAAACTCGTGCCCAATGGTCATTGGTACCGGAATTGTTTTCTGTGACCATTCATCCCAGTTATAAATATGTACATCTGTTCCACAAATTGAGGTCTTATGTATTTTAATTTTTACTTCATTCTTACCGATTGTTGGAATAGGTACTCGTTTCATCCATAATCCGGGTTCGGCCTTCTCTTTCACTAAGGCCCACATTGTAGTTTCAGTATTCATATTAACAGCCATCTCTCCTCCTTTTAATAAATATGTTACGTTCGTTTATTTAATATAATCATATACCGATAAATTTGATTTTGCAAGTGAAATTCTTTGACAGACGAACATTTTATTCATATATGTACGTAATATGAAGACAAGTGTATGTTGTAATAGGAGTTAAAAAAATTGCTATTATACTATCAAAAATTGCTAAGTCAACAGGGCTATATTGTGCCATTAATAAAAAGATATTACTATAAACAAAGAGGCCTTAACCGTAATTAGAGAAGGAGAGGAAGGTAAATGGGAAGGAAAACATTATTTAATAATGACTGGGAATTTACAAAACAGGAACTTGGACAAGAGAATAAAGTTATGAATACAGAGCATTTTATCTGGAAAAAGGTTGATATCCCCCATGATTGGATGATCTATGATACCGCTTTCTTTGATAAAGATTGTGAGGGATGGTATAGAAAATATTTCTTTTGGGACTCTCTGGAGGAAGCAAATCACAAAGCCTGTTTACTCCGCTTTGAGGGAATTTATATGGACAGCACAATATACGTGAATGGCAGCAGGGTGGGAGAATGGAAATACGGATATACCACCTTCGAATGTGATATTACGTCTGCCTTAAAGCGGGGAAGAAATGAGATTCTAGTACAGGTATTGCTTAAAATGCCTAATTCCAGATGGTACACGGGAGCGGGAATATATCGCAATGTCTGGTTAAAGGTGGTACCCAGGCAGCACTTTACCTCAGACGGTATCTATATTTCTACAGCTAAAAGGGGAGATGAGTGGACGGTTACGGTGGAAGTTGAGGTTGTAGGTGAGGGGACTGAAAAATCCCGGTACGAGATAAAACACACAATTTACGACAGCCGTGGTATGGCCATTGCAAGCTGCAACGGCTATCATACGCAGATAATACCGGTACGAGCACCGCATATATGGGATATAGAGAACCCAGTGCTATATATGTTAAAAACAGAGCTGTTATGTCAGGGTAAAGTCATTGAAGAAGAAATCAACAGATTTGGTTTTCGTACAATTAATTATAATGCAAAAAGCGGTTTTTATCTCAATGGATGTCATGTAAAGCTGCATGGCGTCTGCCTGCACCACGACCTGGGGGCACTTGGTGCTGCGGTGAATCGTTGTGCAATCAAAAGACAATTGACGCTTCTTAAGGAAATGGGTGCCAATGCAATAAGGACTGCACATAATATGTGTGCGGTGGAGCTTTTAGAGCTGGCAGACGAAATGGGTTTTCTGGTTGCAAATGAAGCCTTCGATATGTGGGAACGGCCAAAAAATCAATATGATTATGCCCGTTTTTTTAACGAATGGGTGGAGCGAGACGTTAGAAACTGGATACGAAGAGACAGAAATCATCCCTGTAACATTATGTGGATGATCGGAAATGAAATATATGATACCCATGCGGGAGAGCGGGGACAGGAAATTACAAGGTACTTAATGGATCTGGTACATCTGCACGATTCCCAGCACAATGCGCCGGTGACCATAGGTTCTAATTATATGCCCTGGGAGAATGCACAGAAATGTGCGGATATGGTTAAGCTGGCGGGCTATAACTATGGGGAAAAATACTATGACTTACATCATAAGCAACATGAGGGCTGGTGCATTTACGGAAGCGAAACCGGCTCCGTGGTTCAAAGCCGGGGAATCTATCATTTTCCCTTGGATACTGGAATTTTGTGTGATGATGATGAGCAATGCTCTTCCCTTGGTAACAGTATCACCAGCTGGGGAGCCAGAAGTATTGAAAAATGCATAACCGATGACAGGGATGCGACCTTCAGCGCCGGAATGTTTCTATGGAGCGGCTTCGATTACATTGGAGAGCCGACACCTTACCATACCAAAAATAGTTATTTTGGACAGCTTGATACAGCAGGGTTTAAGAAGGATTCCTATTATATCTATCAGGCAGAATGGACGGACTATAAAAAAGCACCAATGATTCATTTGTTTCCTTATTGGGATTTTAATCAGGGGCAGTTAATTGACGTCAGGGTTTGCTCCAATGCACCCAAAGTAGAGCTGTTTTTCAATGATATTTCCCAGGGGATATGTGAAATTGATCATTTGACGGGGCATAAGCTGCTGGGCGATTGGCAGATACCTTACCGGGCAGGAGAGCTGCGTGCCGTTGCATATGATGAGAATAACAGGGTAATTGCGCAGGAGATACAGCGTTCCTTTTCAGATGCGGAAAAAATTATAGTAAAGCCGGACAAAACTACAGTGCTTGCAGACGGAAAGGACTTGATTTTTGTTGAAATATCCATGGAAGACAAAGAGGGTAATCCGGTTTCCAATGCCAATAACCGGGTGCAGGTGAAGGTGACAGGCTGCGGGCGACTAATTGGCCTCGACAATGGGGACAGTACGGATTATGAATCCTATAAGGGCAGCAGCCGAAGACTTTTCAGCGGGAAATTGCTGGCTATTCTTGCTGCTACCACGAAATACGGGGAGATATCCCTGGAAGTATCCTCACCGGGGCTTAGGACAGTTAAGAC
>JAFACO010000220.1 GCA_023425485.1 Bacillota bacterium | reverse complement strand
TGCATGAATATACAGGGTAGGCTTTTGCAGCGGGCTGATAAACTTCCTCTGTTTTACTTCCATTTATAATAATCCATTTAAAACTTCCATCCTGCTGCAGCGTACGAAAATTGAAGCTAATCAGATTATCCTTACGCTGTTTTTGTGATGCAATTTGTTGCGTCAAATTTATAATATCTGCAGAATACACCATACGCAGCAATGAAGCTGCCCCCTTAATATCTTTGTCTGTTACGCTTTTTATCAGCCTATAAAAGGTGTCTGTAGCATAAAGGATGGAAAGCATATCATCCAGTGCTAATTTAGCCAATCCCCCTGGGGTGGTCTGCAAAAGTACATCTAATTGTGTATTTAATTCTTCCATTTGTAACGCCTTCCTAAAGTTCATCAGACATTTTTTTCTTCAAAAATTGGAATAACAGCATAAAATCACTATTTTCTTCTTCTTTGTATTATAATACATTTTGCTAATAAATACAATGCAGGATTAACTAAGGTTATGGCTCCTTCCCTGCAATTGTAAATCCTTGTAAATATCATTTGTAGATGTTGTATATTATAATTTTTTCAAAAATAGTTAACGTTGTTAATATTTTTTGTAGATTTTTTAACACAGATATGTTATAATTTTAACATAATTACGCTATTTTATGTATTTTTGTGGAAACACGCTAATTCAAGGAGGTAAATAAATGGGATTGCAAACTAGTACAGTACCCTTTGCAGGAACAAAAGAGCAGGAGGCTGCACTTTTACAAGTTATTGCTGATCACAAAGAAGACAGAGGTGCATTAATGCCTATTCTGCAAAAGGCTCAGGAGATTTATGGCTATCTTCCAATTGAAGTTCAGACCATCATCTCTGATGAAATGAATGTACCATTAGAAAAAGTTTACGGAATAGTAACCTTTTACTCTCAATTTTCCTTAAATCCGAAGGGCAAATTTAATATATCCGTTTGCTTGGGAACCGCTTGTTACGTGAAAGGTTCTGGTGACCTTTTTGATAAGCTTAAGGAAATGCTTGGTGTAGAAGATGGTGGTTGCACAGAGGATGGGAAATTCTCATTAGAAGCTTGTCGTTGTATCGGGGCATGTGGACTTGCACCTGTATTGACAGTGAATGAGGACGTATACGGTAAGCTTTCCCTAGATGATCTTGATGGCGTTTTAGCAAAGTATAGGTAATCGGATGACAGAATTATCTCTTAATGTATTAGATATTGCAAACAACTCAATAAGAGCCGGTGCTGGACTTGTTGAAATAGACATAGAAATACATAGAGATTTAGATGCTTTGTCCATTACCATTACCGACAATGGTTGTGGAATGACAAGCGAGCAACTAATGCAAGTTAGGGACCCTTTCTATACGACACGTACAACACGTAGGATAGGCCTTGGCATCCCATTTTTTCAAATGGCTGCACTTGGCACTGGTGGCAGCTTCGATATTCAATCAACACCTAATATCGGTACAAAAGTTACAGCAACTTTTGGGTTATCTCATATTGATCGAATGCCCTTGGGTGATATGAATAGTACAATTCATACCTTAATAACGTTAAACCCGCAAATGGATTTTGTATATCGATATCAATTTGAAGAAAAGCAATTTACACTTGATACCCGAATGCTACGTGAGATTCTCGGTGATATTCCATTAAACTCAACCGAAGTTTCCAATTATATTAAAGAATTTTTAACGGAAAATCAATTCGAAACGGATGGCGGCTATCGTATCTGATTTTTCCATGTTTTAGTCAAAGTTGATATAAAAGATTGTTTTATTTTTCTCTTTAGGGGGTACTGCCTCCTAAATCACATCAGTTATAAAGTTATATTTATAGTTTATTAAGGAGAAATCTTCTCCTAAATAGCAATAGTAATAATTTTATATTTTACTTAAGGAGGAACATCCTCCTTAATCATATCGAGTATAATTTTATATTTAAGGAGGATTAGCATGAAAACTCTTGAAGAGCTTAAGGCAATAAGAGAAAAAATGCAGGGTCAAATTGGTATTCGCAGTGAATCCAGTGATCAGACACGTGTAATCGTAGGAATGGCTACCTGTGGCATCGCAAGCGGTGCAAGACCTGTTCTTACCGCTCTATCTGACGAGATTCAGACAAAGAACTTGTCACATATAGCAGTAACTCAGACCGGATGTATTGGTTTGTGCCAATACGAACCAATCGTTGAGGTATTGGAGCCAGGTAAAGATAAAGTAACTTATATTAAAATGACACCTGAAAAGGCTGTTGAAGTTGTTAATCAACATTTAATCCGCGGTCAGGTAATTCAAAAATATACGATTGCTGAAGTACTCAGCTAATCGGAAGGAGGTCATACTATGTATCGTTCACACGTTTTAGTTTGCGGTGGTACCGGATGTACTTCCTCCGGAAGCGTGAAAATCATTGAAGCCCTGCAGTCAGAGATTAACAAAAATGGTCTCAAAGAAGAGGTTGCAGTTGTACAGACAGGCTGTCACGGCCTTTGTGCTTTAGGCCCAATCGTAATTATTTATCCTGAAGCTTCTTTTTATGCAATGGTTAAGGAAGAGGATATTGCAGAAATTGTTGGCGAACATTTGTTAAAGGGACGTATTGTAACTCGTCTTCTTTATAAAGAAATGGTAACTGAGGATGGTCTTAAATCCTTAAATGATACTGATTTCTATAAGAAGCAGCATAGAATCGCTCTTCGTAACTGTGGTGTTATTAATCCAGAAAACATTGACGAATATATTGGAACAGGTGGTTATGAGGCTCTTGGTAAGGTATTAACCGAGTACACTCCTGACCAGGTTATTCAAACCATCCTGGACAGTGGTCTTAGAGGTCGAGGCGGCGGCGGTTTCCCTACCGGTTTAAAGTGGAAGCTTGCAAAAGGCAACGACGCAGACCAGAAATATGTATGCTGTAATGCCGATGAAGGTGACCCGGGTGCATTTATGGATCGTTC
>JAFACO010000022.1 GCA_023425485.1 Bacillota bacterium | reverse complement strand
GTGATAAAATTGTAAAGCAACTAGGTGGTCTTCATAAGTTTATGGTATGGGACAAACCTATTTTAACAGATTCCGGTGGTTTCCAGGTCTTTTCCCTGGCAGGTCTTCGTAAAATTAAAGAAGAAGGGGTATATTTTAGCTCCCATATTGATGGCCGTAAGATATTTATGGGACCGGAAGAAAGTATGCAGATTCAGTCAAATCTGGCATCCACGATAGCGATGGCATTTGATGAATGCCCGCCGCATCCCGCTACCAGAGAATATATGCAAAATTCAGTTGATCGTACTACCAGATGGTTACTGCGTTGTAAGAATGAAATGGATCGCTTGAACGGTCTTGAGGATACCATTAATCCACACCAGATGTTGTTCGGAATTAATCAGGGTGGAACCTTTGAAGATATAAGAATTGAACATGCTAAACGTATTTCCGAATTGGACCTTAATGGCTATGCCCTTGGAGGGTTGGCAGTTGGGGAAAGTCATTCGGAAATGTATCGCATTATTGAAGAGACTGTCCCATATTTGCCCAGAAGAAAACCTGTGTATTTAATGGGTGTAGGAACACCGGCGAATATTCTCGAAGCGGTGGACCGCGGAGTAGATTTCTTTGACTGTGTATACCCAACCCGTAACGGCAGACATGGACATGCATATACAGGTTACGGCAAGATGAATATGTTAAATGCGAAATATGAACTTGATGAACGCCCTATTGAAGAAGGTTGTGGTTGTCCAGCTTGTAAGCATTATAGCAGAGCCTATATCAGACATCTTTTAAAGGCAAAGGAGATGCTTGGTATGCGTCTTTTAGTACTTCATAATCTTTACTTCTATAACCACATGATGGAAGAGATCAGAGAAGCCATCCGAGCAGGTCGTTATAAGGAGTATAAGAAGCAAAAGTTAGAAGGATTTGTTAGAAGCGAGGACTAGTGCGCAATCTTGTCTTAAATTATGGCGAGTGCACGCCGAAAGCGATAACATTGAATTATAGAAATTATTATTCAGGAGGTTTTAAACATGAATCATCTTATATTATTAACAGGTGAAACAACACAAGCTGGTGGTGGAAGCTCCATGCTAATTCTGGTAGGACAGATTGCAGTACTTGGTCTTTTACTTTACTTCATGCTGATCCGTCCACAGAAAAAGCAACAGAAAAAAATGCAGGCATTACTTTCTACAGTTGCTTCTGGTGACAGTGTATTGACATCTGGCGGATTTTACGGTGTTGTAATCGACGTTATGGATGAAATCGTTATTGTAGAGTTTGGTAACAATAAGAACTGCCGTATTCCAATGAAGAAGAGTGCAATCGTTGAAATTGAGAAACCAAATACAGAAAAAGCCTAGGTAGATGTTGTACTAGGAACGACAGAACGGGTAATTACTTCCTACACACACAGATTGAAAGACATGTTGTATTTTTGTATGCCAGTATCGAACATAAATGTTCGCTTCTGATCATACAAAAAATGCAACATGTCTTTCAAACAGTGCATTTTAGGAAGTAATTACCCATTCTGTCTGTCTATGAATAAATAAAAACTTTATTTTTTAGGTTTGACGAAAAGATGAAAGATAAGTGATAATGAGAAGAAATAACAGAGCAGAGAGAAAAGACTGTTATGTCTGATGTCTGAAAGAATTAAAAAATCTAGGGACAAGTAATTGAACTTGTAGGTGACGTTTATAAAAAATAAAGATGAAGCTGTACAAAACAGGTTACTGACAGAACGCGACGACATGGAATAGACTTATCAAAATTCTATTTTGTGTCTGGGAGTTCTGTCAGTAAATGTCCTAGTATGCTATATTGAAGTAATTCATATCAGTTCGATCTTATATTTCTCCAGCCAATAATTAATTTGCAACAGATAAGCGATTAATTGCGGGCCTGCCATTAACTGGCCGTACCAAGGCTTTCCATAGTCGGAAGGGGAGGCTAAGAAGGTCTTTACTTTATTGGTATCCAGCAGGGATTTAATTGGAGCATTTGAATCTGAGAGCACATCTAAAAGACGATTACCCAGCAATTTTTCATATTCTGGATGATAGGTCTTAGGATAGGGGCTCTTTTTTCGATATAGGATTTCATCTGGTACAAGACCTTTTCCGGCATCTCGCAGCAGACCCTTCACAACTCCGTTCGGACTCTTCATTTCCCAGGGAACATTCCATACATATTCAACAATTCTATGATCCGCAAAAGGAACCCTTGCTTCTAGCCCAGTGGACATGCTGCAGCGATCCATACGGTCCAGTAAAGTTACCATGAACCATTTGAGGTTTAGATAAGCAATTTCACGTCTTCTTGCCTCTAATTTATTTTCACCAGGGAGCCTTGGAACCTCAGAGATAGATTTCTCATAGGCTGCTCTTACATAGGCATCCAGATCAACCTTTGAAAGTAAGTCTTGTGAGAGTAAGAGCTTCCTCGTTTCCATATTTCTAGCCCAGGGGAAGGTGTCAGCATCCATTAGTTCTGGCTTATGAAACCAGGGATAACCTCCAAAGATTTCATCTGCACATTCTCCGGTCAGAGTAACCTTAGTATTAGCAGCAACCTTTTTACAGAAATAGAGTAAAGAGGATTCAACATCCGCCATATTCGGGAGATCCCTTGCATCGACTGCTTGATACAGATGATCTGCAAGATCAAAATTATCGCATTCCAGATAAGTGTGTTTGCTGCCAACATGATCTTTCATAATATCTACGTAAGGACGGTCCTGTGAAGGTTGGAAGGAATTGGACTTAAAATTCTTCTCATTATCTTTAAAATCAAAGGAATAGGTTTCGATCTGCTTACCAAGTTTACCAAGTTCTTTTGCACAAATGGCTGTAACAAGACTTGAATCCAAGCCACCAGATAAGAAGGTACAGATAGGAATATCAGATATCATCTGGCGTTTTACGGCATCATAGACCAAAAAAGAGGTCTTATCTACGGTTTCCTCGTAAGAATCCAGATGTGGGGCACTGATAAGATTCCAATAAGTACTCTTATGAATTCCTCTTTCATTAAAAATGAGCAGGCTGCCAGCCAGTACTTCATAAATATTCTTGAAAACACCACTGCCATAGGATTTTGCTGGACCAAGACCAAAGATTTCACTCAATCCGTCAGCATCTATTTGGGCTTTTACTCCAGGATACTGTAAAAGAGCTTTTATTTCCGAGCCAAAAATTATAGTTCCATCCTGTACCGTATAAAATAATGGCTTTACTCCAAAGCGATCTCTTGCTAATACAAGAGTCCGGTTGCACTCATCCCAGATTGCAAAGGAGAAGATACCATTTAATTCTTTTACAAACTCGATGCCAAAAGCCATGTAACCCACCAAAATAACTTCAGTGTCGCTATGGGATTTAAACAGATATCCCATACGAAGTAAATTATCTCTTAATTCAGCGGTATTATATAACTCTCCATTATAGACAATTGTATAAGAACAGCCGAACTTCTCACGGGTCATAGGTTGATGACCACGACTTAAATCAATGATGGATAATCTGGTATGTGCCAGGCCAGTCTGTGCGTAAAGTTTAACGTCATCAGCATCCGGACCTCGATGTTTTAAGGACAGCTTCATTTTGTTTAGTACCTCGAGCCATTTGCCCTCTTCCTTTGTGTAATCAGCCCTACAGTTACTAAAACCGGCTATTCCACACATAAAAATCCTCCATTCTTAGAAAAACTATGGATTAAAAGAAACTTATATTTATAAGGAAGGGAGCCCTTCCTGCGATAGATAAAGCTCCCTTGCTTTCAAAGTTATTGATATGCTGGTGTTTACAGTGGTGCCAGCATAATTGGCTGTAACTGTCGTCCATCCAAAGCTTCCTCTAAGGTTGGCAGAATTAGATCAAAGTGTGCAACCATGGAATTTGGTTTTCCTTTATAGTTATCCTGACCAAGAGGAACAAAGTACACATTTTTTGCATTTATTAATAAACCAATGTTTTTAAGATTGTTGCTTAAAGCATCATTGGTAGAGACTGCAATTACCAAGGGTCTTCCGTTTCGCAGAAGTCCTTTGGCAGCCATAAGAACAGCGGAGTCAGTTATTGCATTCGCCATCTTAGCTAAAGTGTTGCCAGTACATGGAGCAATAACAATGATATCTAACGTGTTGCTGGGACCTAATCTTTCTGCTTCCACGATGGTAGTGATAGGCTCATTTCCTGTTAAGTCCCGTGCTCTTTGAAGAAAGTCTTGTGCTTTACCAAATCTGGTGTCAGTGATTTGAGATCGTTCGGAGAAAATAGTATATACATTGGCACCCTCATTCTGAAGACGTTCAATCTCGGGGTAAATTTTATCAAAGGTGCAATAGGAGCCGGTGAAGGCAACTCCCACGTTTTTGCCACGTAAATTCATCTAATCACTTCTTTCTTTTATAAACGAATCAATTTCTGTCACTAAAATATCAGCGGAGGTTCTAGGGGAAACCTTTCCTGGGAGGCCAAGACAAAGCTTAGCATGAAGATTATGCCTTAGAGCATATTCATAATCTATACCTCCAGGAGCAGAGGCAATATCAATAATTGTTACATCCTTTGGAACCTGGGATAACATACTCTGATCCAGAACGAGCGCTGGAATCGTATTAAAAATAAAAGGACAGGAGGGTAATATACTCCTGATCTCGGATAACAGTATTGTCTTTAATCCTGCAGCTTCTGCATAGGCTAAAGCTTCTGAAGAACGAGCAGCTATAATAACATTTGCGTCAAGACCTTTTAATTTATCAGCAAGAACCTTTGCACAACGACCATAGCCTAGAATAAGGCAGTTATTTCCATGAAGATTAATGGGACTGTCCTTGATTGCTTCCATAATACTGCCCTCTGCAGTTGCAATTGCATTTAATATGGTAATTTTTTCGTCCTTCATAAGATCATAAAATGGGATACCTTTTTTCTCACATTGCGATACGATTGTTTCTGGCAGGATACCAGCAATCAGAATATGCTTCTTGGTCAGGCTATTCGCTAGCATAGAGGTATTTAGTTCCATAGTGTTCGCGCTGGCAATTGAGACTAAGTCTCTGGTTAAGGGAATTGGTCCAATGAGAACATTGCATTGAGTAAATAATTCTTCGGGAGTATCAAGAGAAGTGCAATTTGAATGAAGCACAGGTTCCTTTATTTTAT
Source organism: Bacillota bacterium (assembly GCA_023425485.1). Classification (GTDB taxonomy): domain Bacteria; phylum Bacillota; class Clostridia; order Lachnospirales; family Lachnospiraceae; genus Mobilitalea. The sequence continues at coordinate 2,727 of JAFACO010000022.1, read as the reverse complement.
ACGTATATACACGATAACCCATGTTACAGAAGCGTTCTGCCATATAGACTTGTCGCTGATCTCCGCCAAAGATACCAAGATCGAATCGCATTGACATTTCGTTCACTCCTTTATGCCACATTATATGATATTTTATGTTGTATGTGACATAAGGTGTCATATGTACAACTAGTTCATTTGGTACTAAGAAGAGGTTTTTCGACATGGATTAAAAATAATTTAATAATTATCCTTAGAAACAAGTTTTCAAAAATAATTTATTAAATATTTTCCGAGGTGCTAAACTGTTGCAAATTGTTTATAAATTTTTGTTGAAAAATGGCGAATAAAAAACCCTCACTTTTTGTAAAATAAAAGAATAGAAGGAGGGTAAAAATATGATTAAAAATAAAAAATTGCGAATTATAGCAGGTTTGATATGTGCGGTTTTCGTAGTTTCCTTATTAGGTGCCTGTGGCAAAAAAAATGAGGTACCTATGGATAATGTGGATGCATATCCAGGAACTACAGAAAAGAATTCCATAACTGTAAATATAGCCTCTGAACCACCGGAAATGTTTACAGTAACTACGACTGATACAACATCATTTTCTATCATTCGACACGTAATAGAAAATCTTGTGACCTTGGATGAAAACGATAAAGTAGTTCCTGGTGTAGCTAAGGATTGGGAGGTAAGCGAGGATGGTCTGGTTTATACCTTTAATCTTCGCGAAGGTATGAAGTGGAGCAATGGTGAACCGGTAACGGCACATGACTTTGTATTTGCCTGGACTTCTCTATTAACCCCTAGTTTTGCAGCGGATTACGCTTACTTTGGATATATCTTTAAAAATGGACAGGCATTTAATGAAGGAACGGTAGAAGCCGATAAGCTTGGCTTTAAAGCTCTTTCTGATTATAAACTCGAGGTTACCCTTGAAAATCCTGCTTCCTATTTTCTTAGTACGTTAGCTTTTGGTGTACTCGCACCATTAAATGAAAAAGCTTACAAGGAATTCGGAACAGCCTATGGTACTGATGCCAATAAGATGGTATATAACGGTGCCTATAAAATGACCAGCTGGGAGCATGAGAGTAAGATTGTCCTTGAAAAAAATACGGATTATTATGATGCAAGTAAAATAGAAGTTGAGAAGATCAACATGGTTATGATTAATGATGCAAATGCTGCACTGAATGCCTTCAGAGCAGGAGAAGTGGATGTTATTGGTCTTAATGGTGAACAATCAGCTCTTATTAAAGGTGAAAATTATCCGGTTCATACCTATGATGATGGATCAGTTTTTTATCTGGAATATAATTTAGAAAATCCGCAGCTGGCTAATGTTAATCTGCGTAAGGCAATCACCTATGCGATTGATAAGCAGGCCTTCGTTGACAGTATTGTGAAAAACGCTTCAAAACCAGCAGAATCTTTTACAGCACCTACAATTCTTGGTCTAAGTAAAAAGTTTAACGAAGAAGTGGGAAGCTTGATTCCAAAGGTGGATGTTGAGAAAGCGAAGGAATATTATAAGAAAGCCCTCGAGGAACTTGGTGTGGATAAGGTCGATTTAACAATGATCAGTGATGACTCTGATACAGCAGTTAAAAATGCGGCATTTGTACAGGAACAGTTAAAAGTAAATCTGGGTATTACAATTAATGTAGAGTCAATGCCCTTTAAGAGCCGTCTTGAGCGTATGAGCAATAAAGATTTCTCCATTGTTTTTGCTGGATGGGGACCTGACTATAATGACCCGATGACCTTCCTTGACATCTTTGAAACAGGAAACGGAAATAATCATACCAGCTATTCCAATAAAAAATATGATGAATTATTAGCAAAGGTTCGTAAGGAAAATGATGCAAAGACGCGTTTTGGATATTTAGCAGAGCTTGAAAAGATTCTTATGGATGAACTGCCGATTGGTCCAATCTACTGGAGATCCAAGGATTATGTGGTGAGTGGTAAAATAAAATCCGGTGTAATCCGTACAGCCTTCCAAGATATGAATTATAAATATGTTAAATTAGCAGATTAGGAAACCATAGGTTCTCGAGCTTTGGTTCTGAATATTTAATAAAATTTTTATACACAATAGGAATGAGGCAGTGCAGGTGTTAAAAAGCCTGCACTTGTCTTTTGTAAGGCAATTTCGACTTCTGATGCTAGTAAGAGGTAAGTCAGAATTTTGAAGTTACCTTATATTATTTTTTGAAAGGGGTCGTCCCGTGATTAAATATATCTTAAAAAGAATACTCTATGCAGTATTAACGTTATTTGTGTTAGTTGGTTTAACCTTCTTTATGATGCAACTGCTGCCAGGTGATCCTTTTATTGGTGAGAAATCCATACCTCAAACAACATTGGATGCCTTGAATGAAAAATATGGTTTAAATAAACCATTAATTCAACAATTTTTTATGTACATTGGGAATGTCTTAAAAGGAGATTTGGGCTTATCAATACACTATAATCGACCTGTAATGGATATTATATCACAAGCCTTCCCCTATTCTTTTGACCTTGGTATTCGGGCGTTAATTTTTGCAACAGTGATCGGACTTTTACTGGGTATAGTAGCTGCTGTGAAACGAGGAACAAAGTGGGATACTATATCCATGTTATTTGCAATTATTGGTGTATCCGTACCGGGATTTATTATTGGTGCACTTCTCCAGTATTTTTTGGGTTTAAAATTATATTCCTGGACGGGGGTTCGTTATTTCCCCATTACCGGC
>JAFACO010000564.1 GCA_023425485.1 Bacillota bacterium | reverse complement strand
TCAAGGTTATATCCAGCAAATCGGCACTCCGGAGAAAATCTATAACGAACCAGAGAATGCATTTGTTGCCGATTTTATCGGTGACAGTAATATCATCCCATCTATTATGATGGAGGATAAGCTTGTTAATATCCTAGGTGCTAATTTCCCCTGTGTTGATATCGGTTTTGGTAGAAATAAACCTGTGGATGTTGTAATTCGACCAGAGGATATTGATCTTGTAAAACCTGAAGATGGAACTATAAAAGGACGCGTAACTTCTCTCCTGTTCAAGGGTGTACATTATGAGATGGAAGTTCATGCGAACGGCAGGGAATGGTTGGTACATTCCACCGATCTATCTCCTGTTGGCAGTGAGGTTGGTATCAAAGTAGATCCTTTTGATATTCAGATTATGAATAAACCCGCTTCTGAGGATGAACAGGCTGCTGAAATAAGTGAATAAGTACGACATTTTACAGAAATTTAAAAGAATAGGAGTGAAAGTCCTATGAAGATTAATCATAAGCTTAAAACCCAATCAGAAAAATCCACAGAGCATGGATTGCATATGCCTCGTGCCATGAGCGTGAAGTGGCTTTCTTTTCCCTACCTTATTTGGATGGCAGGTTTTATTATAATTCCGTTAATTATGATCGTATATTACGGATTAATATCAAAGGATGGCGGATTTACCTTAAGTAATATCGCACTTATTGCTGATCCTGTTAATCGGAAAGCTTTGTTTCTTGCCTTAGAACTTTCCATAATAAGTACCATCATTTGCTTAATACTTGCTTACCCTCTGGCATTAATTCTTAATAATTCCAATATGAAGAGTAATAGTTTTATTGTATTAATCATTATTCTTCCCATGTGGATGAACTTTTTATTAAGAACAATTGCTTGGCAGAATATCCTTGAAAAGACTGGTGTTCTTAATAATATCCTTAGTTTTTTACATCTGCCAACACTAAATATTATCAATACTCCGGCAGCCATTATCCTTGGTATGGTATATAACTTCCTGCCCTTTATGGTACTTCCAATCTACAATGTTTTAATTAAGATTGATAAAGACGTTGTAAATGCAGCTAGAGATCTTGGTGCAAGCAACAGCCAGACCTTTCGCAAGATTATATTCCCTCTCACACTTCCTGGCGTTGTCAGTGGTATAACAATGGTATTCGTTCCCTCCTTGACTACCTTTGTTATCTCAACCATTCTTGGTGGAAGTAAGATTTTATTAATCGGTAATGTGATTGAACAACAATTCAGCAAAGTTAATAATTGGCATGCAGGCTCCGGTCTTTCCCTGGTTTTAATGATTTTTGTTCTAATTAGTATGGCAGTCCTATCAAAATACGACAAAGGAAATGAGGGCGGCAATCTATGGTAAAGAAATTATTCAGCCGCTTCTATGTCGGCATTATTATATTGTTTTTGTATGCTCCAATTCTAATTCTGATTGTACTCTCCTTTAATCAATCAAAATCAAGATCCAAGTGGGGAGGCTTCACCTTCCACTGGTATCAGGAGCTCTTTCGCAATGAAGACATTATGTCAGCTCTTACGACAACCTTAATCATTGCCTTTTCCTCTGCATTGATTGCCACCATCATTGGTACTGCTGCGGCAATCGCAATCAACAGCATGAAGAGAACACCACGAACAGTTTTACTAGGAATCACTAATATCCCTATGTTAAATGCGGATATTGTAACTGGTATCTCTTTGATGTTAATCTTTGTGGCATTGAACTTTACCCTTGGCTTTTTCAGCGTGTTACTGGCGCATATTACCTTCAATATACCCTATGTCATATTAAGTGTAATGCCAAAATTAAAACAGCTAAACCCTCATACCTTTGAGGCAGCGCAGGATCTGGGAGCATCTCCGTTCTCCGCCTTCTTTAAGGTAATACTGCCAGATATCTTCCCTGGTGTAATATCCGGTTTCTTTTTAGCCTTTACTATGTCACTAGATGACTTTGTTATCACGCATTTCACCAAAGGCCCAGAAATCAATACCTTGTCTACTAAGATTTATACGGAAGTAAGAAAAGGTATCAAACCTGAGATTTACGCATTGTCCACTTTAATGTTTTTAACCGTATTAATACTGCTCATTTTTATTAATCGAAGAAATGCTGATAAGAACACACCAATGCGAAAGCTATAATTAGAACAAACGGAGGTAATTACTATGAAGAAAATAATCTTATTACTGGTTGTACTGCTTCTTTCTGTTAGTCTTCTTTCTGCCTGCAGTAAGGAAAGCAAAGAAAAGGTATATGTGTATAATTGGGGTGAATACATTGATGAAGAGGTTCTTGATTTGTTTGAAGAAGAGACCGGAATTGAGGTTGTCTATGATGAATTTGAACAGAACGAGGATATGTATGCGAAAATCCAATCCGGTGCAGTACAGTATGATGTTGTGTGTCCATCCGATTACATGATTCAAAAAATGATTGATGAGGATTTATTAACAGAGATTAATTTTAATAATGTACCTAATATTAAAAATATTGATCCTGTCAACTTAAAGAGCGCTGAAAATTTTGACCCAGGCAATAAATACAGTGTCCCTTACTGCTGGGGGACTGTAGGAATTTTATATAACAAGACAATGGTAGATGGCCCCATTGATAGCTGGAGCGCCTTATTTGATGAAAAATACTCTGGCAATATCTTAATGATAGACAGTGTTCGTGATGCCTTTATGATTGCCCTCTCCTATTTAGGCTATGACATAAATACCACCGACGAAACACAGCTTGAGGAAGCAAAGGATTTACTTGCTTCACAATATCCTCTCGTTCAAGCATATGTTGTAGATCAGGTTCGTGATAAAATGATCGGCGGCGAAGCAGCCCTTGGCGTTATCTATTCTGGTGAAGCGATTTACACACAACGCGAAAATCCTGATCTTGAATATGTGGTACCAAAGGAAGGCTCCAACGTATGGATTGACGGTTGGGTAATTCCTAAGAACAATAGAAACAAAGAAAATGCGGAAGCCTTTATCAATTTCATGTGCGATCCTGAAATTGCCTTAAAGAACTTTGAATATATTACGTATTCCACACCAAATATGGCTGCTAAAGAAATGATTACAGATGAAGATATTAAAAATAGTCTTGTAGCGTTCCCAGAGCAATCCACGCTGGAAAATTGTCAGACTTTCCGTTATCTTGGAGAAGAAATGGAATCTCTCTATATTGATAAGTGGAATGAAGCAAAATCCGGTATCAATGAGTAATTGCTATTAAATTTAATAAGGAATAATACTCTATAAAATCTATAAAGAATAAGGTGGTAACTGCAACGAAACTTTGGCAGCTACCACCTATTTTACTCTTACTCTGTAACGATATTACGTTTCTCACCTTTTTGATAAGCTTCAATATTCTTGTATACCTCTTCTGTCACTCGCTGTCTGGCTTCAACTGTTGCCCAGGCAATATGTGGAGTTATGATAAGCTTAGTGCTGTCTTGAATTTCAATTAAAGGGTTATCTGCTGCCATCGGTTCACGAGTTAGAACATCAAGCCCAGCTCCACCAATCCAATTTTCTTTCAGGGCTTTTGTCAATGCCTGCTCATTCACAATTGGCCCTCGTCCAAGATTAAGAAGTATAGCACTCTCTTTCATCTTACGAAGCTCCTCTTCACCTATTAAATCACGTGTAGCAGCATTAAGCGGAGCATGGATGGAGACAACATCTGATTCTTTTAACAGCGTATCCAGATCAACCTGCTGATAGGATGAATTATTGTTTTTACCAGAGGTTGAATAATAAATGATATTGCACCCAAATACTTTTGCTATATCTGCCACACCCTTGCCAATATCGCCTAATCCAATAATTCCCCAGGTCTTTCCTGCAAGCTCATGGAACTTAGTCACAAAGTGACTAAAGATATCAGAGCGAATATAATCACCAGATTTTACAAAGTTATCATAGTAACTTAACTTTTCATAAAGATAAAAGAACAGCGCAAAAGTATGCTGAACAACTGACTGGGTGGAATAGCCTTTTACATTAGCAACAGCAATACCCTTTGCATTGGTATAATTAAAATCCACAATATTCGTACCTGTTCCTGTAATGCAAATCAACTTTAAATTCTTTGCCTTATGAAGCGTCCTGTCATTCATCGGAATTTTATTAACAATGACTATGTCTGCATCTTCCACTCTACCTGAATTTAGTTCTTCATCAGAACAAGGGTATTTCACTATCTCTCCCAATTTATCAAAGAGCGCTAAATCCACATCTTGGCCAAGCGTGTCTGTTTCCATAAAAACAATTTTCATGACTGATTATCCTTTCCATTTCCTTTACTGTAAAACTTATTTATGTGTAATTGCTACAATAATCTTAATATTCTTAAAGCTCTTTTTTATAAAGAATAATTCAATATTCTCTCTGAGGCTTTAATTACCCCTGTTGCATAAAGAAACAAGGTGGCATAAAGCCACCCTGGTTATTATCTAATTCGTTCCGGAAATCCTACCTTCTTTTGAACCTTGCGTAAGGTCTTTGTAGCATAGTAGTTTGCTTTATCAGCATTTGCCTTTATGATACCGTCAATATAGTCTTTATCCTTAGAAAGCTCCTCATACCTGGTCTGCAGTGGTGCTAGCAAATCAGCAACTGATTCCCCTACAGCTAATTTAAAATCCCCATATCCGGAATTAGCAAATTCATTTTCAATTTCTGTTACTGATTTACCTGTAGATAATCCATAGATTTCTATGAGGTTCTTAATTCCTGGTTTATCATCAGAAAATCTAATCTGGTTATCGGAATCGGTTACAGCTCTCTTAAATTTACGAATTATTGTATCCCGATCATCCATCAGATAAATACTCGCATTTAGATTCTCATCGGATTTGGACATCTTTTTCTCTGGTTCTTGAAGACTCATGATTCGTGCACCTTGCTTTGCAATATGCGCCTCTGGTATCGTAAATACATCTCCATAAATTGAGTTAAAGCGTTGAGCAATATCACGTGCAATTTCTAAATGCTGCTTCTGATCAGAACCAACAGGAACAACATCCGCCTGGAAAAGTAAAATAT
>JAFACO010000562.1 GCA_023425485.1 Bacillota bacterium | reverse complement strand
TATATACCAAACTGCTAGATAAACAGGAATGGTTATACCAACAATAGCGTTATATTTGAAGCCAAATTTATAGATATCGAGATACAAATAAACAATATAAGTACTAATGAATATTGCTGTGATTATTATTACAAGTATCTTAGGAATACATCGCCCTATCTTTCTATAAACAAGGTCTATAATAAACGAAATCAATATACAAATAACAGCAACTGTATTCACTATATCGCTATGATTAAATCCAAATAGTTTGACATCGTGATATAACTCAAAACCGCATCTTAAAAAAATTAACAAAGCTACTAATCGACTCAAGTATATGAAATCTGAGCTATTATTTGTGTTCATAAAAATAGGTCCTTTCTATTAATAAGCGCTAAGTAAGTCGATTTTGAGGTCTAAGCATTAGAATAATGTATTAAATCAAGGTCAAAATTGTTTCGTTTAAATCCATTTTGTTCAATATGTGTTTGTTTAAATCCAATTTTCATCAATACAGCTGCACTTGCTGGATTTTCAGATACGGCTTCTGCTTTAAAAATAGCCTTTGGGTATTCATTCAAAACATAATGCATTATTGCACTCGCTGCTTCGCTTGCATAACCACATCCCCAGTGAACTCGAGATATTTGATAATAAAGCCCATAAACAAAATTTCCTTTATCCATACAAATGCAACCGACCATACCAATCGCTTTATTATTTAGCAGAATAACAAAACGGTCTCTGAAATTTTTGTCTGTACGATTTAACTGATGTTCAATTAAGTTAGTACATTCATCAATGGTGGTCAATAAAGGTGTATATGTATATTTTATTACTTCAAAATCACTCCATAGTTCAAAGAAATCATTTGCATATTTAACATCAAACCCAACCAATTCAAGCCGTTTTGTTTTCAGTATACTACACCTCCAAATATAAATGATTTTTTTCACAATAGTAAATAACAGCGAGAAAACTTCTTTATTTAAAAATATAGTATCATATTAAATAAAATAAATAAACTAAATTTACCAGTATATACTTATTAATAAAGAAATATAACCTTTTGGTTATCCGAATACGAAGCAAAATAACTTAGACCATAATGAATAGTAGAAATAACAAGAATAAGAAAAACTAAGTGCATATTGTATATTGCATATACAGCACAACAAAAAATCCCTTGAAAATCAAGGGATTTTGTAAGCTTGAGACGAAATTCGAACTCTACCACGGTCTTGCAGATCCTATAAAATCAAAGAGGGATTCACACTGTCTATTAAGTGTTTACAGCCTTCTATAGCTATTAAAACTAGTAGTTTATTGGGTGGATTTTACTTTGCAACCACAGGTATCCATATTTCAACATCGCATCTATCCATCGTATCATCCCATATCACATATTTTTCTATCGTAGGCAGTCCGGATTTTTGATATTTGCTTTGAGGCAAGAACTCATTATTGATTCTCTGCCAAACATTACCGAGAGTATTTCCTGTTATGGTTCCTTTGGCTTCAAATTTGAGCCATGTGGCAGCAGGGTATTTAAAACTGTCCAATTCATTGATGTCATCCTTATTCCATTCTACGGCGCACATATAGTCATTACTACCATCCTCGCCAAATCCAAAGCATAAGCCTAAATCGTAAAAGTGGTCAGCGAGTTCTTTTATAGCCTCGTTACTGCCATCACTTTTGACAATAGCCCATGTACCGCCACCATATGGTGTTATACGCCGAATACCGATAACCTTGAAGGGTGCTTTTTCAAAAATAGTATAATCCATTTTATCAACTCCTTTAATTGTTAGAGAAAGGTTGATTCGGCAATAGAAGGTAAGCGTTACATTGAATTTTCTTGAATCTAACGGAGTAACACCATGTAGCCGTTTAAACGCCACGCTAAAAGCATCTGCTGACTGGTAGCCATACTTAAAGGCTATATCAATGACTTTTTCATCTGTATTTTGCAATTCATAGGCAGCGCATGTTAACTTTCGGCGACGTATATATTCTGATAATGAGATACCAGTAATTTGAGTAAACGAACTTTGAAAAGCCAAAAAAGAACATGCCATTATATGGCAGATCTCTTTATCATCAATTTCGTCAGTCAAATGCTCCTCTATATAATCAATTACTCGGTTTAGCCTATTGACCCAATCCATTACCTCACCTCCTCAAGACAAAATTATAAAGGATTTGATTTATGTTTGCCCGTTATTTTATGAATAGATATTAACGGATTGTTTGGCAGTTATTTCATAGATTCTAATTGATTAAATATTGTGTATCACACATTTACTTCGCTTAATGCTTATACTGCAGTGTGAGACAATTCATAAATACAATCAACAGTTTAAATGTCTTTATAATTCTCAATAATATCGCATATCCGTAAATACACTTTAGAAAACTGCCTCATAATACAAGCTATTTCTTTGCGTTTCGCAGCATCCTGTAAAACTTCGTAGCTTATGTTAAATTCGCCACCTACTTCTTTTAATTGGTTTTCTAAATTGTACAACGTCCTGTATTCCTTATCAAGTAGCGGTGTGATGCCAGCTAATTCTGGATTCATTTGTATAGCGCGGTCGGTTGTATGTTGTTTGGAATAAATGTTTGTGGCTATGATGCAGATATAGACACAATAATACTGCCAGCTTGCAATACTGTTTGATGCTTCAAAGTCTTTTTTTGACATGTGATAAAAATCACTTTCCAGCATATTCGCCCACTGCTCAAAAGCATCACTGCCGAAAAACACATCGTTGCTTTTGTTAGGCAGCGTTCTTATCAATCGAGGTGCGTCCATTAACGCTTTTTTATATGATTCCGAAATCGCCGGAAACGCTTCTTTCTTCCCCTCGATAAATACAAATACATAAGGCAAGCCATCGTCCAAGGTAAAGGGCATAAGGTTTGTGGCTTCTTCTGGCAAACGATAAAAACACTCACCATCATTTTCGTAACCGATAACTACAGATACTTCTTCGGTGGGCCACGGTTCGCCGCCTGAAAACGGCGTATGGTAAAAGCCTTTGCCGAGGACAGGGATACCTTTATCTATATACTCAATGATTTTAGTTTTACATTTTTCCTTGTCTTTCTTCCACTCTTCGGAATCAATAAATGAAAAATTATAGCCGATTGCGTCAAAGACTCGTTTTATTAACTCGTAATCAAACTTTGTGTGTGAGAAACAAACTTGCCATTTGTTCTTGTCTGTGCCGTACACCTGCACATAGCAATCGCCCGAAACAGCGGAGAAGAACCAATAATCATACTGTTCGTCCTCATTCAAGCACTCCATTAAAAATTTCATGCAGCCGTTAAAAACATAATTCTGCCCTTTGTCAGGGTACTGTAATTGATGAATAGGTATGTTGTCAATCAGTTTACGTGACATGTCAAATCCTCCTTGAATAGTTACATTGATAGTCAGCGGTTGAAAGAGTTTTAATCTACCTCCTTGTTTTCGCACGCTTGAAGGGGATATGCCGTGAAACCGTATGAAAGCCTTTGAAAAACTCTCTTGTGTATCGTATTGATAGCGCATAGCAACATCAATGATTTTGCTTTTTCCAAGTAGTAATTCTTGTCCGGCCAGGCTTAAACGTCTGTTGCGAATATAATCGCCAATCGTCATACCCGTCACCAAATGAAAAATACGTTGAAAATTTGAATTTGAAGAAAATGCTTTGTTTGATACATCGTCGATACTTACTTCATTGGTTAGGTTATTTTCAATATAATGTATCGCTTTCGATAGGCTTGTTATCCAGTCCACAGTTTATCTACCTCCTTACGTCAAGGTTACAATAATCACGAAGAGAAAGTCATGTCTTAAAATGCTCAATGTTGTCCAGTATTAAAATAAACAGCATTACCTGATATAATAATCTTCAGTTCGCATTTGTTAATAAAAAAATCTCGCGACTCCATACAAATTCCTATTAATACACATTTCAAATACAATATAACATACTAAATAAAATAAATATATAAGATAAGGGAGGTTCTCGGACAGGTTGATGAAAGTACTACACTTAGTTATATTTACAATCCCAATACCGAATAAAGGAACTTTAATATCATGAATGAAGCTCTGAAAAACAGCAACAAAAAAGAACGTAAAAAAGTAGTGCACATAATTTTATGATTAAAACCTGTGTCAATACTTAGGAAATATAACATTTATATCTATTTATATGGAGTACTTTTTCGCTTGAGTTTATCACCACTATTTTCTTCGTTCTCTGCTCCATTTATTTCTCTCATTATTGCATTTCTTTCATCCATGCACTTTAACATTCTTCTTACTTCGTTACCTGCAACAGGTCCCGATAATAATGTCGTGCAAATAGAAAGCATAATAAAAAATTGCTTGAGGCGTCCATATATTCTATTTTTCATTTTTACTCCTTTTTTACATAACAAAAGAAAGACACCTGTAAATGTCTTTTCATATCTCGATGTAAAAAGGGGTTTAATCATTTAAACGGATTTTTTGCGCTATTAAAGACCTTTTATAGATTTTAGAAAAATAGTCATGCTTATAGAAATAGTATTCACAGATTTGAATAAAAAGTATAATTGTACTAAATGAACCAACCGCATAAAATAGTAACTCAGGCATATTTCTTGCATTAATAAGATTAAGTATATTACTAATTATTTTATTCAGTAAAGAATTATTGCCTCCGTCACTAGAATAATTATATTCAATATTTACAGATGCCAGCTGTGCCTCTTGTATCTCTTGAACAGATTGAATTCCATAAATAGTCAGGTGAAATGATATACTAATTACGCAAAGGAACAGTACTAAATATATGATAAGTTTATATATTAATTTGCTTTCTGCCTTCATTACTGTCCTCCTTACCTTTGATAGGGTAATTGTAATGCAATATCATATACTAATCAAGCAAGTTCTTATAAATCCCAGTTCGCACTACGGCTTCTGTTATTTATCTGCACACATTCTTGCACACATGGGATGTGTGCTCGCTCATAAATATAATCGTATTATAATACTATATTATGGCTTTTATTATTAAGTCAGTTTGTGAGCATTAGTTACCTATTGATTGAATGGGAAGAAATAGTTTAAAACTATGAAATCCTCCCACTCCAGATTTGGTAATATGCTCTTCAAGCCATTGATGTTCTCCATAATTATACTGTTGATTTTGCATTAACCAGTAATGAAGAGATTTCCATACTTTATCAAGATTTGAATCTGGACCATACGTAGCCTCAGTGGTTACATATAAACCACCTTCATAATCTTTAATAATTATGTTCCTATTTTGCGCTTCTGTTATTACATTTTCAGATATGTTAGTAAGCATTGCCCATGTTTCATATCCAAATTCATAGTCGTTCATCGGAAAAGGATTAATAAACCCGAAATATCTTGTATTCGGCAGCAAATGAAGATTATTATCAATCATGAATTTCCCAAGTTTTAATGTTGCAGGCAATTTTTCTATAATACCAAATTGTTTTTGGTATTCATAAGACATTTGCCATCTGACCAGATTTCCCCACGCCTTTGAAACCAGTATATCTTGTTCTTGTTTGCTATTCTTTAATAATATATTGCCATTGTAGGAATGGTAAGAAGCTATCTTCATTGGCTGCAATCTCTCGATGGATACTTTAATTGGTATCAAATCTTCAAAAAAGCAATCTGGAAAAGCAAAAGGCTTATATAAATCATTCAACATTCCGATTTTACGGTATTTCAGTGGTGAAATACCAAAGCATCCTGTAAATGCTCGATTAAATGTTTGTTGGGAACTAAAATTATAATCTAGCGCTATATCAACAATGGTTTTTTTAGTATTTATTAGTTCTTCGGCAGCACATGACAACTTACGTTTTCGGATGTAAGATGTAATAGGTTCACCTACGAAATCCATAAATATTCGATGGAAATGAGGATAAGAATAATATGTATTTTCAAGAACATCAGCGATATAAACTTTGTGAGTCAAATTATCTTCAATATATGCAATACATTGTGCAATTTTTTTTACATAATCAATTTTCATGCTGTTGTCCTCCTTTTTATAACTTAATTATAACCTCTATTATAAAAAATTCTTTGCTCAATCTATCTTGATAACAACTAATACTCTTTCTAATAACACAAATACTCCTCACCTAAATACATATTTATCATATTATACTTTTCTTAATATAGTGAGTCAATCTACACATCAAAAGTGTATACTCTACGCGAATATAGACGTGTATACATAGCTAATTAAGCATGATAACGGTTACTCGTTTCCTCTTCGAGTAAACGGTTAATCATGTCATTTTTTTCTATATCATTGAAGGAATAATAGCATATTTAAATTATATTCATGGCGAAAGGAGAAAACAAACAAATGAAACAAACAGGCTGAAAACAAATTTAAATTTTGTTTTATAAGGCAATATCAGTTAACTGATAAAACATATTGCCAATAAACCGGCGGTTTATAGAAGAAAAGAAGAGAGAACAAAGTCCTCTCAACGATTTATATGTAATGTGGGTAGAAAAGCGAGGAAAGAAGTCTTTAGAAGGTACTATCAATATTAAGACTGTCAAACGGGATGAGCAGCATTGGCGCAAGTATTATGCTGATAATAAGCTTGTCACGATTCCCATTAGGAAAATAACAACCAAAATGCTGAATGATTTTCGGAAGGATTCCATTACCAGATTTAAGTTTTCCAGAAAAGAATTTAACAACATAAAAACTATTCTGAATGCTGTCTATCAGATAGCAATAGATAAGGAGATACTATCGGTAAATCCGCTTCTTAACACACATACGGACGTAAAGTTTCGCTCTATTCAAAAGAAATAGGATGGTTCTAGGCTCTATCTAGAAAAAGAAATCTACAATTACATTGAAATCGAAAAGTATCGTGCCTATATGGACAAAGCATTATAGTGGTTGAATGAGTACATAAAAGGATGTTGCACACATCCTGCACACATATTTTCATGCAATATAAAAATCGCTAACCCTTGATTTATAAGGATTAGCGATACTAATTTTATTAAGCGCGAGACGGGATTCGAACCCGCGACCCTCGCCTTGGCAAGGCGATACTCCACCACTGAGCCACTCGCGCGCATTTCATAATTTAATCGGTGCAAGAGATATAATAAAATATACAGAGGTTTTTGTCAACACTTTTTTAATAATTTTTAATTAATAATTTTAAAATATTAGTTTACATAATAATGCAAATGAATAATGACTTATGTAAGATGAAATGACAACATTTTGCTGCTTAGAAGTAGAAGAGCACCGGAGGCATATTGATTTTAATCAATATGTCACCTAGTGCTTTTTAAGTTATATAAACTATAACTATAGTTTTATTACATTCTTTCCATATTCCTGATTTAAAATCTGACCCATGGAATTATAAATAGCAGAACAGCCACAGAAAATACCAACATAGCCTGCAATTGTATGTACTGTCTCAGAGCCAGTGAAATTAGCTAGTGAAAGAAGTACAAATAATATAGTAAGGGAACCGAAAACTACCTGTGTTGCTCTATTATGCTTTAAAGTCCCGATGAACATAAAGCAGGTGAAAACGCCCCAAAGACCTAAATAAAAGCCCATGCTGTTTGCATCTGCTGCTTCAATTCCTTTAAATGGATTCATCCAGATCAGGATTAATGACCACCAGAAGAAGCCGTAAGCGGTAAATGCAGTAGCACCAAAGGTATTGTTTTTCTTAAACTCCATAATTCCAGCGATAATCTGTGCTGCACCACCCAAGGCAAAGCCCATAGCAACGATAACAATGGAAAGTGGAATAAATCCTGCATTATGGATATTTAACAGGCAGGTAGTCATACCAAAACCTAGAAGTCCAAGGGGAGCAGGATTAGCAATAGTTGATTTTTCTAATTGAGTTGACATAAATTCATGTCCTTTCTAATGAAGTATTGGCGTAAAAAACGCCTTGGCTATACTAACACTTTTCAAAGAGTTATTCAATAGAATAAATAGTAATGTTAGCAAAATACTTCAAAAAACATGAATCACTTAAAAAAAAGGAACTAACAGTTCCCTTTTCCGTCAATGGAACAGGCAATTACAGAACTGTCTGCCTGACTTTTTTCATACTCTATAATATCGGAAAGTTCGAAAGTCTTAGTGCCGTCCTCAAGAATGAAAAAAGGGATACCAATTCTTCCACCTTCTTTTACCGGAACGAAGATTGGATCGCTGTCACGATAAGATAAGAACTCCTTAAGAGTAGTGGTAGTTGCTGTGATATTACGATAATCAAATTGGACACCTCTGTGACTGCCTAATAGTTCCTTAGCCTCTACACAATCTGGACAGATTTCTGAACCATACATAATAATCTTCATATTAATTCATCCTTTCAATTAGTTTTTAATAGTATTGTCTATGCAGATAACATATTATAAATGTTATTTGATTATAACTTAGTTGCCATATTATTGCTAGAGCAAGTAAACACATTTTTATCTTTATAATACTAACTTCATAGTCGAATATCTTCGGCATGAAAAATATTAAATATCAATTAGAAAAATATAAAATAAAAAGCTGCATAATCGTATGGCGACGACTATACAGCTTTTTATTGATTGTTGAATAAAAGATATTGTTCTCTTTGTAGGATACATTTCTATTATGAGCCTATTGTGCTCCGAATATTTTATGTACATCAGCAAGTACAATATATCATACATGAAAATGAAAGTCAATATCATTTAGAAATAATTTTATTATTTTGTTAAATTTTTATTTATGGAAACGCGTCTCTCCGATAACAACGGCTGTATACAGCTGTGAGAAAACTCACTTAGCTTTTTTCTCCAGTTACAGTTCTGCAAAGTCGTTTTATATAAAACTAATTTTACTAGTTAAAAATTATATAATAATATTAAAAAATAGTATTGACTTTGACGCCGTGTCGCACCTTAGACTGATATCGAAAGGAGGAGTTACCATGGAACTTCAAACAATATCAGAGGTATCAAAAAGCTTCCAGATCTCAACACGCACGCTACGTTACTATGAACAAATCGGATTATTAAAAAGCTGCAAGAAAGAAGATTATGCGTATCGCACCTATGACGATAGGGCAATCACGAGACTTCAACAAATTATTGTGTTTAGAAAGCTGCGCATTCCTTTGAAGCATATTATCATTCTACTGGATAATGACAATACGAAGGAGATGATACGAGTTTTAAAGGAACAGTTAACTGAAGTCAATGAGGAGATTACAGTTTTATCAACAATTCGATCCATATTAGATATATTTCTGGAACGCTTAAAGAAAATTACGTCTCTAGAGTTAAAACAAAAGTTACTAGATGATATTTCTATTCTTGATATTGTTGAATCCTTGTCTGTAAGTAAAACAACATTAAAGGAGGAAAAATCAATGAATGAATTAAGTTTAGAAAATGCTAAACCGAGGAAACTAACGGATAAAGAGGTACGAATTACTTATCTGCCACCAATGACGGTTGCTGCTTTGCATTCTATGGGAAGTACTGCGGAACAGAAAGGAGCGGAACCAATAAAAGAATTTATTGAAAGAAATGAGTTGGTGAAACGATTTCCTCAGATGAGACATCTTGGATTTAACCATCCTAACGGAGAAAAGCCTGATGGAAGTGATCATGGCTATGAAAGATGGATAACCATACCAGAAGATTTAGAGGTTGCAGCTCCCTTTGTTAAAAAGCACTTTGAGGGCGGACTATATGCAGCACACATGATACC
>JAFACO010000539.1 GCA_023425485.1 Bacillota bacterium | reverse complement strand
CCATAAGTCTTTCTTAACTTCTGAAAAGCACTGCTTCCATCCTCCAGGAAGGATATTGTTAAGCCAGATGCTTTATTTAAATCATTAATCTTAGATATAATTCTTTCCTTATCCTGATTTGTAATTGGCTCATTTTCAAACTTTCTGCGTGAAATTCTATTTTCTATTGCGCTGCGCATGTAATTACCTCCACGTTAATTTAGTATCTTTTTATTATTCCATTCTGTTACATTCACACAATTAAATATTATATTTAAATTAATAGACCTTTATAACAATCGTCGTGATTTTGACGTTGCGTTTGTAACACCTTAACTGTATAATAATACCTAAAATATAAAAACTCAAGTGTAATTATGCCTGACGTTACAAAGGAGGACTATTTGTCAATGAAAAATAAAAATAACGTCTTACAGAACCAGATAGCGAAAGAAAGTATTTTTACAGCACTTATGATTTTAATGGAGCAAAAGGGCTTTAAAGAAATTACCATCACTGAATTAACAGAAAAGGCTGGAGTGTCCCGCATGGCCTTTTACAGAAATTATAATCAGATGGAGGATGTTATTTCGAATTACTTAATGGAATACTTCGAAGTTTATTCTAATCAAATATTGACCAAAGAAAGTTTTGATACTTACGAGAGTGCACGCTTATATTTTGCATGTTTTCGGAAACAGGAAAAATTAATTTCAAATTTGATTCAATCTAATCTAACTAATTTATTATTTGAAAGCAACATTCAATTTTTCCATACTCTTTTCAAAAATATATGTGAAGATGCTTGTTCCTCTACGAAGCAAAAGTACTATGCGGAATTTATAGCAGGAGGCTTCTATAAGGTTTTAATTGAATGGGCAAAAAATGGTATGGAAGAAAGTGATGCTGATATGGCTAGATTTATCAATACTCTCAACATAAATAAAGCCGCCACCTTCGCGTAACGACTTTATTGCAAACTATTTATGCAGGAAACATTATCATTCTATTGCGGTTTCGAATAATTGTGCAGCAATTTAGACCAGTATCCCATGGCTTTGTGCAGCACTGGTATAATTATTATCATTAAAACTATCCCCAACAAGGCCGCTAATAGGATAGTACCTAGATTATAATGTAATATCCTTTTTGCTTTATATATAAACCAGCTGCTAGGCAGTATAAAAATAATTGATGTAATTACGCCTGGAACGTAATGCTTAAACGGAATGCACACTAAGATATGGACGAAAGTAAAATGTATAGTAATACCTAAGAAAGCACTAAACCAAAGAAAATAACTTTGGAAGATTACCGAAAGAAAACTGATGAGCGAAAACAACAAAAACTCAACCTCCACTCCAATCGAAAATGTGGGTGTTTGACACACCTTTATATAATTTAAGCCAAAGGGTTGCCTTTTGGGGAAAACTTTGTTAATCTCTTTCCTGTAACGGCTTCCCCATACCTCTGCCATAATAATTTCTTCAAAATCATGGATCATAAAAATGACCGGAAACATCCAGACGATAAAATTCATTGTATTCATACTATTGATCTCCTTTTATAGTCACACTTGTGTCGATCGGCAATTCCAATTATAATAGTTGGAGTAACCAAGTCAATTGTTTGTGCACAAAAGCTACACATTGGTAAATATGTGACGATAGGAGAATTAATTATGTCCTATAAAAATAAAGGAAATCCAGTATCCAATAAATCAAAACTGTGGATGGAAAACACTCTGTTGAAATTAATGCAGACAGAGAATTATCAGGAAATTACGATACAGGAGATTACAGATAATGCCGGGCTTTCCAGACGTACTTTTTACCGGAACTACTCCTCAAAGGATGAAATTATTGAAGGTTGTTTCTATAAAATATGGATAGAATATAGATCACTTCTCTCTAATCAAAAAGATTTATCTCTACCCAATATTGCCAGAGTATTTTTTACTGTAATGGAAAAGCATTTAAGTTTCCTTTTACTTGTGAACCGCCATCAATTGCTTCCACTTTTTCTTACAAAGATTGATGTGCTTTTGCCTATTGCTTTTGATGAAGTTAAAGGGGAAAGTACTCCTTTTTCCAAAGAAAGCATTCAGTATGCTTTAACTTTTAATACTGGTGGTTTTATGCGCATTCTTATTCGATGGCTAAATGACAGCGTACAGAAGTCGCCGGAAGAAATGGCTGCACTCGTAGAAGATTTTATTGCAATCTGTAATTATCCCAATTTAGCAAATGAATAATCTACAATTACTATACTTATGTAAATCTCACTTAGAAAGGATTTTATTATGAAACAATTTTATCTCCGCCTGCTCCGCTTAATCTGTGGACTTATTCTATATGCACTAGGAATCGTAGTCACACTAAATGCCAATATAGGATACGCTCCCTGGGAAGTTTTCCATGTTGGATTCTCAAAAACAACTGGAATAAGCCTTGGTACCGCTTCTATTCTTGTCGGAGCAATTATTTTAATCCTGACCATCATGCTTGGAGAAAAAGTAGGGCTTGGTACCATTTTAAACATGGTACTAATTGGAGTTTTTCTCGATGTTATTCTTGGTTTACATATAATACCCTCGACCCATAACTTCGCAATCGGAATCCTAATGTTAATTGCAGGGTTGTTCATTATTGCTTTAGCCTCGTATTTTTATATTGGATCAGCCTTTGGAGCAGGTCCCAGGGATAGCTTAATGGTTGCACTAACTCGAAAAACAAAGCTGCCGGTGGGTGTCTGCCGTGGCACAATTGAGCTATTGGCAGTATTTGCAGGATGGCGACTTGGCGGTATGTTTGGTATTGGTACCATTATATCTGCTTTTGCAATAGGTTTTTGTGTCCAGACAACCTTTAAACTGCTTAGATTTGATACCACTAAGATTCAACACGAAACCTTGGGATTGACCTATAAAAACCTTTTTATATTAAAAAAATCTACAAGATAAAAAGGCAAGTCGTTTTTCTTGTAATAGAAAAGAAGTAAAAACCTTCAGAAGGTGCTAGTTTTGCACGTTCTGAAGGTTTTTGATTGTTATAATATTTTTACAAATGCTTCATCTGTTTCCTATTAGCTACATTACAAGTAATCTACTTTTCTTTAATATCTTACATTTAGTATATTCGCTTCCTTTATAGCAAACTTATTAAAATATGCATTCACTTTCGGAATCCATACACTTACAAATAGTTTTAATTTTACTTCACCATTACGTTTTCTGATATATTCAATTTGTGTCTCATTATCTATATCCATAAAAATCTTAAGATCATATACATCTCCAAAATGCGGGTGCTGACTATAGGACCCCTCCACAATATTAAGACGTTTATGTTTGATAACATCAGCGGTTTCATCTATCCTTTGGTCTTTACAGCTATATTTCCTATATTCCACCTCTTGTTGCTCTAAGAGCTTATCGATTACCTCAGATTTAAATCTTTCATAGTCAACATTACCTCCGATTTCAATAACACGTTCCTCTGTTTTTTGTTCTTCTCTTAAGAAAAAATTATCCATATGAAACAGATTGCAGTCATATACACTTTGTAAATAATATCCCAAGGTTGTCTTTCCACTGGCACATTTTCCATCAATCGCTATGATCAGATTATCCTTATCTGAATTCAACAATTTATCTATTTCCAGCAGTACAGGTTCAAAACGCTTTGCACAGGCTGCTTTCATGTCCAGGTTGTCGTTCTTTGCCAGATGTTGCATAATCGTTTTGTTCGTCCTCATTTTATCCTCCATGATACTGTGTTCAAATGTTATTTATGATTAGACCTGTTAAAACCGCAAAAAGTATTACATACAATAAATACAGGATAAACCTGCGAATTCCTAATACAATTTTGACAGCTCCTAGATTAGTTATTTTTGTAGCTGGTCCGGTAATCATAAATGCTGCAGCAGAACCCATGCTCATACCGTCATAAAGCCACTGTTGCAACAGAGGTATCGTTCCTCCTCCGCACATGTAAAGCGGAACACCAATGGTAGCCGCCATCAATACACCAAATCCCTCGTTGTTACCAAACAGTTTAGCAAAAGCATCGGTTGGTACATATCTTTGAAACAATGCGGCTAATGCAATTCCCATCAGAAAGTAAAGCCCGGTTGCTTTTACATTTCGCCCTAAATTCTTAAGAAAACGTAACAGGATATTAGGATCAGAATCACGGCTTCTCGATTCAGCAAAGGAAGAAAAGTCAAAAAATGAAGTCTTCCTGTAGAATATATGTACTAACAGTCCTGCTGCAATCCCACACAGAAGACAGACAGCTATTCGCACAATCAATGCTTTCGTTCCTAATGCAACACTATAAATAATCAATTGCGGATTGAGTAAAATAGATGACATCATAAAAGCAGCCAGCCAGTCGTCTCTCATGCCTTTGCCAGAAAAGGATGCAGCAATTGGAATTGTTCCATACATACATAGGGGGGATGCTATACCAAGTAAACATGCTGGTATAATGCCAAATAGCCCAATCCTTTTGTCCTGTAAACGATGAAACAGGCTATGTATCCGTTCTTTTCCAAATACAGATATTGCCGATCCAATGATCATTCCTAGCAACCAGTATATAAAAATCTGATGCAATTGTACACTAAAATAATACCATAAGTATATAAATTCCCGATGCAAAATATCAATCATCGATGTTTACCAATTCATACTCCCGACTGCCAAGTCCAATTTTCTCCGCACTTTCCAAGGTATAAAGTCCATTCTTACTTTCAATTCTTTTTACAAGTGTTTCATTACCTTCTGCCACATAGATAAGATCGATACAAGCCTGATCTAGTGCAACTGGATCAGTAGAAGAAAGAATTCCAATATCATGAATATCTGGTTCTGCTGGGTTTCCATTGCAGTCGCAGTCTATACTAATCCTGTTCATAACATTGATATAGACAATATTTTTACCATTATCCAAGCTGTCAGATACTGCTTTACCTGCATCAGCCATTGATTCCAAAAAGCTGTTTTGAATTCCTCCCCACATAACTTTATTACTCTTTCCAGCTGTGTGTATCAGACATTTACCTTCACTGGAGGCAATTCCTATGGAAATATTTTTTATAGCTCCACCAAAGCCAGCCATCTGATGTCCCTTAAAATGGGATAATACAAGAAAAGAATCATAGTTTGCAAAGTTAGCACCTACCAGATCTTCTTTCAGCTTGATTCCTCCATTTACCGGAAGACTGATGGAGCCGTCAGCATCCATGATATCCACATCAGCAATATCCGTGAAGCCATGGTCCTTTGCCACTTGAAGGTGCATTGCTGTTTCACCACGAGAG
>JAFACO010000536.1 GCA_023425485.1 Bacillota bacterium | reverse complement strand
TGCTAACATTTAGTACTTTTGAAAGCGCTAATATCTCTATATCAGTTACAATTCTTTTTTTCTGTTCAAGTTTAGAAATACTTGCTCTGTCTATATAAACAGCTAAAGTTTCAAGCTTAGCAGATAGATCTTTTTGAGTCATTTTACAGCCTAGTCTTGCTGATTTTATTTGGTAACCTATAACATTGCGATCTTCAGTATCTAAAATTAATTTCATAATCTTCACCTCTGTTCTTTATTGGAACATAATCATTTTATATCAAATTGCGAGAAACAATGTTCTAATAAGGAACATTCAAGAATTTTGTTATAAGGAAAATGAATTAATATTATATAAGTCAATATAGGTCAGGAACGGGCTACGAATGATACGGGATAATTAATTTACATAGTATTGGCACAATGTTTATAAATATCCAAATCTATTAAAAAGATTCAAATAAAGATAGAAACATGTATTTTCTATTTTTATCTTTTATATTATGAGTTTGAGTATTAATAATTTTTAGTTTACTGTGCTGGATTATTGAAGCTAATAGAATATTGTTAGGGAGAGATATAATAACTTACTTATAAGTTACTACATTACAATGTTTCAAAATAATAATGCTATTAAATTCTATGATGAAAGAGAAAATAAAACTTGTAATTATGATGAAAGGAAAGAAATATAATGGACACAATACTTAAAAAGCTATATTATGCTGATTTTAACCGAAATCAATCCTTTTATGATAAAAACCCAGAATACTGTAGTATCAATAAAAAGGCTATTGAAGCAATAGAATCACTAAAAAAGAATGTTTCGGAAGAAGACTATAAAACCATTATAAAGTTGATGGATTTACATAATGAATCTGTGGCAATAGAAACAGATGATGCTTTTGAATGCGGTTTTAAGCATGGGGTATTAATCATGATAGAGGTTTTAAAAGATAAGAATTAATTTATAATAATACATGGGATTTTGTTGGCAAGCTAAAACCCGCATAAAGATGATATCGAATCATCAGGATTTGGTTTTGCACAGATATACTTTTACAGTACTCTATGTTCGTTGAGAATTATCAGAATTTCCCTAGAATCGACAACTATAAAAAGGCAAAGAAGTGGATTAAGAAAACTGATACTCTCAACATGTTGAAAGTATAGGATTCTTATGAACGAGGTCATGTATAAGGACTTATTGGTTATTTTTTGATTCGAGATATACTTAGGAAGCAGGCTCAAGAAGCATCTTTTTTATCTCCTCAAGGCATGTGGAAGTAATTGTTTTGATATCGAAAAAGAGAGACACCGAAAGTATTGAAAATGCTGTGTTTGATAGATGATGTAATATAAAGGTTAATAATTCGACTTGACTTTACCCTTCGGTATCTGTTTATGGGAACATATCGAGGGGTATTTTTTTGGATAGGGGTGAACTGACAAATAAATATTGGCTATTATCAAAAGGAGTTTAGTCTTTATAGTTCATAGATAAAAAGTAAATACGGTTGAATAACAAGGAAGTTGATACAATTTTAAAATTGAAGATAATCAAAGAAGGTGAGCGTTTATTATAAGAGAAATAGTAATTTGGATTTTATTAGGAGGAGATAATGAAAAAAGCAATAAAAGTAAATAAAATCAAGAAAATATTTATTATAACATCATTATGTTTTGCCTTCGCTTATATAATGCTCTTACACTTGAATGTTTTTTCGAAAGAGAATGATATACATAATGCTACTGAGAAAATTATGATAGCTCATCATATACCGGCTTGCGCAGTGGTTGAGTATAAGAATTCTGAGTTGAATTATGATAATTACGGTAAAAGTCATGGAGCAAATATTAGCGATTCTTCGTTATTTGTACTTGGATCAACGACAAAAGCGTTTACTGGTTTAGCAATTCAAATGATAACGGATGAAGGGTATATTAATCTGGATAATAATATATCAGAATATATTCCTTGGTTGCAGTTTCTTTACGAAGGGGAAAAAACAGATATAACAATTCGTCAGCTACTATCCCATTCTAGCGGAATTCCATACAAAACTCTATATAATCTACCATCAGGTGATTATAGGGGTGTGATTGAAAAAAGCGTAAAGGCAATTAATGGTATGGAACTTGATTTTACTCCGGGATCGCAATATCAATATGTAAATATGAATTATACAATACTTGCATATTTACTTGAAGTTATTACGGGTAAGAACTATGAAGCTTATATTCAGGAAAACATTTTATTACCGCTTGGAATGAATAGCACCTATTTATATTTGGATCAAGCAATTCAAAATGATTCATTTATTAGTGGATCCAGAACTTTTTTGGGATGTAGTATGGAATATGATGTTGAGCTTGATGGTGCCAATAAACCTGCGGGAGGCTTGATTACCTGCACTGCTGATTTAAGTAAATGGATAAAAGCCCAAATGGGAGATGCAAACGTTCCTGATAATTTAAAAATTGCCATTGCACGGACGCATGATATCAGCCAGTGTGCCTACATACCACAAGAGGGTGATGATTATTATCTTTTTGGCTGGCATATATCTGCCGACGGAGAAAAAATAATGCATACAGGAGGTATACAAAATTATGGTTCTTGTATCATGATTAACTTGAAAAGTAGGATCGCTGTTGCTACGCTCTGTAATAGTATGCTTTCTCCGGCTGTTTACATTACCCAAAATTATATGGCAGCCTTACAAGGTGTCGATAAGTATAATATCAGCTTTGTTTCGGTAGCAACACTTGATATTATTTGCTCATTTATCTGCTTGCTGCTTTTGTATTTTATTATAAATATGGTTTCAAAAATAATAAAGAAAAAAAATACTTTAGCAAAAACATCAAGTCTGATAATAAAAACTATACTACTTTTCTGCATAGCGGTTGTACTGGTGTGTTTACCATATCTAAATTGGATACACCTACGCTATGCTTTGGAAGTGGTCTGCAATGACAATGATTTTTTCTATTATAGAAGGGATTCTTCTTTGCGTATTAAAAATATATTTTAATGTCTCACTGTTGTGGAAGCAAACTCTTCGAAAATAGCACCAAATAATATTTATTTCACTAAGACTTTTTACCAAGGCCCTACTAGGGTGCACTTTTTAACAGTTCAAGTTATTTGGAGACGGTTTGGTTGCTGGAGGGGAAACGTTAGATAAATAAAGGGTTGTAAAGCATTCGTACAAGGTGTTGCGTAATTAAAATGCTGTTAGTATAATAGAAATAGAATGACAAAGGGAGATTTATCCTAAAAAGTGAAATGAGGTGATAACTCATGAAATATGCGGTGTTTACAGGGGCGACAGGCGGACTTGGTACGCTTTGCGTCAAAGAGCTATCTCGATTGGGAAATTGGACAGTGTTTGCAGGCGGTACCAATGAAGTTGAACTAATGCGATTGGGGGAATTGGTGAATATCATTCCCGTACGACTGGATGTTACAAAACAGGAGAGTGTGGATGCTGCTCTTGAAATAATAAGATCCTATACGAATAAGCTGGATGCAATTGTGAATTTCGCAGGGCTGACTTCTTTTACGTCTCTTATTGAAGGCGACAGCGTGGAATCCATTGAAAAACTGCTTAACGTTAATATGATAGGTATGGCAAGGGTGAACCGAACCTTTTTTGATATGATTTATAAAGGTCATGGCAGGATTATCAATTGTAGTTCGGAGTCAGGTTGGATGACCCCACAGCCATTTGCCGGTCCTTATGTATTGTCTAAATACGCGGTCGATGCCTACAACGACAGCCTCCGACGTGAACTTATCTATTTGGGTATCCCTGTTATAAAGATTCAGCCCGGCTCTTATGAAACGAACATAACGCAGCAGGTGTACAAGAATTTTGATAAGGTAATTTCAACAACAAAGTACTACAGTAAGCTGCTTACAAAAATGAAGCCGCTCATGGTGATGGAGTTAAATCAAAAGAATGATCCTCGTCGACTGGTAAAAACAGTGATTAGGGCAATGGAAGCCAGACATCCTAAACTGCGATACAGAGTCGGAACAGGTAGACTCCTAGCGATGCTCGAACTGCTTCCCGAACAAGGTGTGGATATCGTTTATAAGCTGATTTTTGGAAAAATAAAAGATGAAACGAATTTACAGTAGCTAATGGGCATTGCGCAAGGATCAATAATACACATTAAGACCACTTGTTATCATCCCTCTTGGGAGAAAATAAGTGGTCTTTTTTATATATTAGGAAATTCTTCAGAATTTCCTGGATCACGGTCATCAATACCTTTTTATCCAAAAGGAGTGTATGGCAAGCAAATTAAGCACTGAGCACATGCAATTTTTATCCTTCTCTTATAGCAAATGTCCGCCTGATACTTCAATATCCTGGGCTGTAACCCAGCCGAAATCCTCGGACAATAGGTTTACAATGACCTTCGCAAGATCTTCGGGGTGGCCGATTCTGCCAAATACAGATTGCTCTGCCAGCGGTTGGATGAATTCGGGATGTTTATCGAATACTCCATCGCCAAAATTGCTGTGCGTAGGACCGGGAGAAACTGCGTTGACCCGAATTTTATGCGGTGCAAGTTCTTTGGCAATGTAACGAGTCCAAGATGATAAGGCTGCTTTTAAAGAGCCGTAGGCGGAGTACCCCGGAAATGATTGGTTCTTTGATGTGCTCGTGGTGTTTACGATGGCACCAGCCTCCTCCATGAACCGTACAAGGTGTTGTGTTAAAAAAACGGGTCCTTTGAAGTTCGTATTAAGGATCTTATCGAAATATTCTTCGCTCATCTCATCAAACATCATTGGGCCACCGACACCGCCATTATTAACCAGGTAACTAAAAGTTGTCTTGTTCCAAATTTCATTGAGGACCTTTTTCACATCCTGAACGAAGCCTTCGAATGTTGATATTTGTGTCAGATCCAACTTCAGTGCTACAGCCCGAACTCCTTCATTCTTCTCAATTTCCTTAACGACAGCTTCTGCCCTATCCTGATAGGAATTGTAGGTAAGAATTACGCTAATTCCACGCTTGCCAAGCTCAAGTGCGGTCGCTTTTCCAATGCCGTTACTACCACCTGTTACAATTGCAATTTTCATGAGATCCTCCTTTTTGTATTAAATCTAGATTCCATTTTAATCATAGCTGCTAAAAAAATCTAGATACAATAGCACCAAGTAATTGCCTAAAACCACCGATTTATATTTCAAAAAGTGTGAATTATCTCATGTATTTGTCGTGATAATAGCCTAAAAATGCCGATATCTTTTAGAATTGTATTGAGAAATAGGAAGTCATATGATAGAATTTATGTATGAATAAAATTTTAGATGAAATTATCAATTTAATGAAAAAAGCAGGCACTCGACCAACTGAAACTGGAGTACGCGAGCTAAGTATGATTAGGGGAGACATTCCCAAACATCAACTGGCAGCTCTCTACAAGCCGACGATTGGTTTTACAGTACAAGGAACAAAGATTCTTTCCATTGGGGAGAAGAGTACTACTCTGGAAGGACCTTCCTATTATGTGCTACCGATCCATGTTCCCGTAACGGCGAGTGTACACCCAGACCGTAATGGACGCCCTTATATGTCTCTTGGCCTTGAGTTGAATCAGAATGTTCTTCAGAGTTTATTAAGAGATATTCCAGAAGATCTAATACCAAGTGCTTCTGAACATTTCGCAGCTTGTGAAATTGACCTTGAATTTATGGAGGCATGGCTACGCTTATTACGGTTGATGAAAACACCAAGAGATATTCCAGCTCTCGCGCCAGTATATGAACGTGAAATCCTTTATCGTGCTCTGATAGGACCACAAGGATGGTATCTGCGGCAGCTTGGCTTGCGAGAAAGTAATTTCTATAAGATTACTCAGACTGTAAAATGGCTTCGCGATAACTATACCAGGTCAATAGACATCGGTGAAATCGCATTTAAATCTGGAATGGCTATTAATACCTTTCACCGCCAGTTTAAACGGGCAACGGGATTAAGCCCGATTCAATTTCAAAAGCAATTGAGACTTTTGGAGGCTAGGAATCTCATGGCATTTGAAGGCTATGCAGTAGCCAGTGCCGCATATCAGGTTGGTTACCAGAGCCCCTCACAGTTTAATCGAGAATACTCTCGCTTCTTCGGTTCATCTCCAGCGCGGGACACTGAGAAACTAAGACGAATCGAAAGTGCGAGGGATTAATTAGTAGCTTTTATTAAAGCAGGAGAATCAATAAAGAAAAATAACAGTACAAGGGTATAAAAGATTTTTATGTGTTCCTTGCAGGTACCATCTTTATTTGTCCAAGCGTGTTTGTTGGTATACATCGGACCGCCACATTTAGGGCACCCATAGAGTAATTATTTTTGCTTTTTATCCCTATGAATATATATAAGATTTGATATTATCGTGACCCCTCCTGCAACTGCTGTTCCAATTGCCCACGGAATTTTACCAACAAATAGCTGAACTGTTCCTGTCAACAACAAGCCGATACCGATATAGGCACCGACAGTCCGTCCGATTTTATCAACTCTTGGCGAAGGTGTTCGCACTTTTTCTGCTTTTTCCAAAAGTGTTTGTGTAAATTCTAAGGGTGTCTCTATTGCTTTTCTTGTGACTTCAGAAAGTTTATCCTGTTTCATTTATTCTACCTCCATATGATTGATTTTGTGGGACAACGTTACAAATACCGCTAAAATAGCAAGCAAGGAAACTCCAATAATCAGCAAGGAAAAGACATAATTTCCTGCACTTTTAATCGAAATATTGCCATAAATACCAGATAAGATAAACGCACTGATTAACGTAGCTGGTACGGACTTTTTAATAAACCCAATGCGCATAGCCAATAAACCGATTGCATTAACTGCAACTAAAGAAACGACTATAGTGACAACTGCTTTTGTCAAGATGTCGCTCGTCATAGTATCCGATACAATCGGGGTGAACGATTCAGTAGCAGTAAAAACAAAAATTGGCAGTATCGTGCAGAGAAGCATGGATAGCACCACGAATAAGAAAACAATCGATATTTTTGCTGAAAATGCTTTTTTGCGGCCCACGGGATAAGAAAAGAGTAATGCCAACCGTTTTCCATAATACTCTTCAATAATCAATTTTTCATACATGGTTGCTGATAAAACACCAAAAATGAGAATACTCATTGCACCAGTAAATAGAAAGATGTTCTCATAGTTCATAAATTGTACTTCTTGTTCCACCTGTGCCACATAAGCAATAAAGTAGGTGAATACCAATAGTACAATGCCGCTAATAGTGCTACTGATGAGATAGGGGCGTAAATTAATACGCTGTAATTCTAATTTAATAAGTTCTATCATAGCTGATTTCCTCCACTCATGATGGTAAAAAAATAATCCTCAAGACTGCCTTTGTGTTCTGCTTTAATTTGCGCCAAATCAGATTCGCATACCATTTTTCCATCAACAATAACACCAATTTTATCTGCTATATGTTCAATTTCACCTAGGATATGACTGGATATTAAAATTGTCATACCGTTTTCTTTTGTAAGAATTAAAAATAATTCTCTCATCGATTTAATCCCCATAGGGTCAAGTCCGTTAATCGGCTCATCTAAAATCAAAATCTTAGGTTGATGAATCAATGCTCTGGCGATTCCAAGTCGCTGTCGCATACCTAGTGAGAACTTGGCAACGGCTTTTTCTCCAACATCAGATAGTCCCACCATTTGCAATGCTTTTTCAACCCCAAATCCAGAAGTATTCATATAGGCTAAGTGAATTTCTAAGTTTTTTCGTGCCGAAAGATGCTCATAAAAGGTAGGCGATTCAATTAAACTTCCTATTTGAGAAAGCATTCGATCACGGTTCTTTCGCATATCTGTCCCCAATATTTCTATGCTACCAGAATCGGATATCAGTAAACCAGTCAGTAGCTTAAAAATGGTGGTCTTTCCTGCACCGTTTGCGCCAAGAAAGCCATAGATTGTACCTTGCTGGATACACATAGAACAATCCTTAATAACTTCATTTTTGCCAAAGCACTTCACCAAATGGTTTGTTTGTATTGCTGTTCGTAAACTCATATTTTCTCCTTGTTAAAAACCGACTGTCGGTCTTTATAATGTGCTAAAAATGGACTGTTATAATAACAGCCATTTTGTGATTTGAAAGCTTTTAAAACATTCCCGTCTTGTCATACCCACTTGTAATGCTCTCAATAAATTCACTATCAATTATATCTACTCCGAG
>JAFACO010000526.1 GCA_023425485.1 Bacillota bacterium | reverse complement strand
ACGTAATGCTATGCAGATAGGTTTAGGAGCGAATGTTGCTTCAGTTACAGCAAATATTGCTTTAAGTGGTGCATCACAAAGAACAGATAATCCCTTTGATATTATGATTGAAGGCGACGGCTTCTTTATTGTTAATAGTGGCGGTTCAAATTATTTTACAAAAGCTGGTTCTTTTGCGGTAGATGGTCAGGGCAACTTATGTACACCATCCGGTGCGAAAGTAATGGGATGGCAGGTGGATCCGAAAGACTCTACTAAAACAGTGGCAAGCCAAGTTAGTCCTTTAACTATTATGTCACCGGCTAATTTATACGCTAAGCCAGAAGCAACAACAGAGGCTTACATCACAGGTAATATAGACAGTAAAGATACGCAGTTGGGTACGAACACAACCGATACAGGTAAAGCAATTAACTTAACCTTCTATGATAAAATGGGACATAGTTATACTGCTGACATGAGGGTATGGGGCACAGAAGAAGGTACCAATGTTTATAGAGTAGGAATTAAAGATGTCTTAGATGAGGATGGTCAATCCATTTTTGTAACAAAAACAGTAGATCCGGATACTGGAACAATTACCTATGGACCGTCATCGATTACAACTTTTAGCTTTGGTGGAGAAGAATATTCCGTTGAAGTAAATGAAGTGGATGGTTCTGTAAGCATTAGCAATGACGATGCGCCATTACTAACTTTTAATGGTGCAACAGGTGCTTTTGTTAGTGTAGGTGATGATGAAAATGGCGGTAAGAGTATTGGTCTTTTAATTAGTGCAAGTGCAGATGGTGAGGATGGAGAAAATAATCCATTTTCAACAGTTAATGTAGATTTTTCTTCCATAACAATGTTTTCAACCAGCGGTTCTTCTTCCTTAGAGGCTTACAAGGGTAGTTTAACTGGCGCAGGAGCTGGTAAGCAGGTTGGTAATATGACTGGTGTAAGCGTGGATGCTTCAGGTAAAATATATGGAAAATATGACAATGGTGATAGTAAATTACTTGGACAAATTGCGGTTGCAACCTTTGCTAATCCGGCTGGTCTTGAGGCAGTAGGAAACAGTATGTTTGCAGCAACACAAAACTCAGGTGATTTCGATGGAATAGGACAAGATCCTACGCAGGGAGGCGGCAGTTTAACGACAGGTGTTTTGGAAATGTCCAATGTAGATTTATCACAGCAGTTCACAGATATGATTACTACACAAAGAGGTTTCCAAGCTAATTCAAGAATAATAACGACATCTGATTCCCTGTTGGAAGAACTAATCAATTTAAAGAGATAACACTGGGCTGATGTGGGTATAAAGTGCCATACTTCAGTTTAGCTGGGTGGCAGGTAAAACTGCCACCCATTTATAAATAATAATTAACAGTTCAGCTACTATTTATAAAATTTGTTAGGAGGGTCAAGGGTTATGATATATGTCACCAGAATAAACGGTACTAAATTTTACGTAAATGCCGAATTTATTGAAAAAGTTGAGGAAACTCCGGATACGGTTATAACACTCACCTCCGGTTCAAAGTTTATAGTAAAAGAAACGGGACAAGAAATAAAAAATCTTGTAATTGCTTATAAGAAAGAAATATTCAGCAGGATGCTTTTATAGGTGCAGATTGAGGATATGATAGTAGTTTTATTTCTATAAGTAAGGTATAAATGCTACGAAAAACCGTGATAAAACACATAGAAATAACAATTTTTACAGATAATGTAATATAAAATTAAGTAGCACAAGATAAAGGGGGATAAGAAGTGAAAAAAAACATACTAACAATTATCATCATGGCAATTGTATTAATCAATACAATACTTACGGGACTGCTTATATTTACGATTGTTCCATCAGCAAATCGTACAAATCAGCTAGTTTCCAAAGTGGCATCCATTGTTGATTTAGAACTTGAATCGCCGGATAGCGATAAGCTCACTGTTTTGGATATTGTAAAACATGAGATTGATGGTGAATTGACAATCAACCTTAAAAAGGGAGCTGACGGAAAAGCCCATTATGCTTTGTTATCAGTTACTTTATCGATGAATAGTAAACATAAAGATTATGCTGAGCTTTCCGAAAAGGTAGGAGATTTTGACAGTGATATAGAAGAATTTGTTAACTTAGAGTTCTCCAATTATACGATGGATGAAATTCTAAATAACAAGGAAGAAGTTAAGGATGAGGTGAAGGAAAAAGTATTAGCTAAGATTAGTGATCTTTTTCAATCTGATTTTATTATTAATATTTCCTTTGGTAATATAGTACTATCTTAGTGTAATCTCGTTGAATTTTGATGAGTATGCAAGAAAAATGATGATTTTATAAATTTTTTATGTTATTATGTATCTAGTATATCAGGGAGGTAATGTCAATGGGCGATGTCCTATCCCAAAATGAGATAGATAATCTGCTGGCTGCACTTAGTAGTGGCGAGTTGGATGCAGATGATTATAAGCAGACGTCGGAAAAGCAGGTTAAAAATTATGATTTCGCCAGACCATCCAAATTCTCGAAGGAACATCTGCGTACAATGAATATTATTTTCGAACATTATTCCAGGCTATTATCCACTAATTTGCCGGCATATTTAAGAAAAAACGTTCAGGTAGAGGTTATGAGTTCTGAGGCTGTACAATATTCCGAATTTTCCAATGCATTATCTAACCCAGTACTACTCGGTATTGTTGATTTTGCGCCGCTGGAAGGTACAATTATAATTGAACTTGCAGATAATCTTGGATATGCAATTGTGGACAGAATGCTTGGTGGCGGTGGTTATCCTCTTGATAGGGTCAGGGATTTTTCTGAAATCGAGCTAACGATAATTGAAAGAATTTTTAATATTTGTACCAATTTGCTACGTGAGCCTTGGGCGAATGTAATTCAATTACAACCACGACTATTGCGCATTGAAACCAATTCGCAATTCGCACAGATAATTTCTCCAAGTGAAATGGTTTCGATTGTTACACTTCACATAAAGATTGGCAACATCGAAGGAATGATGAATATTTGTCTTCCTTATGTATGTTTGGAGAAAGTAATAGATAAGTTAAATACAAAGTATTGGTACTCTACAATGCAATTAAATGATGATAAATCCTATCAGGATGTAATTGAAATTGCAATTGCAAAAGCAAAGGTACCGTTACGAGCGGTGTTAGGAAAAAGTACAATTTCTGTTAATGATTTTATGAATATGCAAAGTGGTGATATCATTAAGTTAAACACTAAAATAGAGGATGAGTTATCGGTGTACGTAGGTAACTTAAATAAATTTACCGCGTTACCAGGTGCATCCGCAGGCTCTTATGCAGTAAAGATTTCATCAATTATTCGGGGAGAGGAGTAACGGACTATGGATGGTATGCTATCTCAAGAAGAAATCAATGCCTTGTTAAATGGTATGAGTTCTGATGATACAGCTTCCAGTGTCAGCAGCTCACAGCAATTAACAGATGCTGAGAAGGATGCGATTGGAGAGATATCAAATATTAGTATGGGAACAGCAGCAACAACACTGTTTTCCTTGGTTAATCAGCGTGTTAATATTACAACACCGGTTGTCGAATATGCAACTTGGAGAGATATATTAAACAGTTATGACAAGCCTTGTGTTTTTATTCAAATATATTATGAGGATGGGCTTGATGGCAATAACATATTAATTTTAAAAGAGAAAGATGTAAAAGTAATCACTGATTTAATGATGGGTGGAGATGGTTCCAACATCGAAGGAGAACTCTCGGAGTTGCACTTAAGTGCAATCAGTGAGGCAATGAATCAAATGATGGGGTCTGCTGCAACATCAATTTCCTCTATGCTTGAAAAAAGAGTTAATATCAGTCCTCCTACTTCAGCAGTTGTCGATTTATATGAACACATGAACGGCGAAAATATCG
>JAFACO010000525.1 GCA_023425485.1 Bacillota bacterium | reverse complement strand
TCCTAATGCAGAAGTAATGATTCATCAGCCATCCGGCGGTGCTAGAGGTCAGGCAACAGATATTAAGATTGTTGCGGATAACATCATTAAAACAAGAAAGAAACTGAACGAAATTTTAGCAAAGAATACAGGAAAACCTTTGGAAGTTATTGAAGTTGATACCGAGAGAGATCATTATATGAGTGCTGAAGAAGCCCGCGAATACGGTATTATTGATGGAATTTTCGTTAGCAGATAATTACTGAAATCCTTTGCATGACAAAGAAAATGAGGTGATAACGTATTGGCAGGAAAAGTTGATGACAGAAAACAACTGAGATGTTCCTTTTGTAACAAAACACAGGATCAGGTTAGAAAGTTGATTGCCGGGCCAGGTGTATATATCTGTGATGAATGTATTGAAATATGCAGTGAAATCATTGAAGAAGAATTTGAAGGTGATACTACGTTAAACACAGATATTAATCTGTTAAAACCAATGGAAATCAAAACTTTCCTAGATCAGCATGTGGTTGGACAGGATGAAGCCAAGAAAGTGCTTGCTGTCTCAGTATATAATCACTATAAAAGAGTTCTTGCTGAAAAGGATTTGGATGTTGAGCTTCAGAAAAGTAATATTTTGATGATAGGACCTACCGGTTCCGGTAAGACTTATTTGGCTCAAACTCTGGCTAAATTGTTAAATGTACCATTTGCAATTGCAGATGCTACTGCACTTACAGAGGCAGGATATGTTGGTGAAGACGTTGAGAATATTCTTTTAAAGATTATTCAAGCCGCAGATTTTGATATTGAACGTGCACAATTTGGTATTATTTACATT
The DNA here is from genome assembly GCA_023425485.1 of Bacillota bacterium. Lineage (GTDB taxonomy): Bacteria > Bacillota > Clostridia > Lachnospirales > Lachnospiraceae > Mobilitalea. The sequence goes on along the minus strand of JAFACO010000525.1, from coordinate 2,243 downwards.
GATGAAATTGATAAGATTACAAGAAAGTCAGAGAATACATCCATTACTAGAGACGTATCCGGTGAAGGCGTACAGCAAGCTTTACTTAAGATACTCGAAGGTACGGTAGCCTCTGTACCACCACAGGGTGGTAGAAAGCATCCACATCAGGAATTTATACAGATTGATACAACCAATATCTTATTTATCTGTGGTGGTGCTTTTGATGGACTTGAAAAAATAATTGAAGCTAGAACCGGTCAGAAATCCATTGGTTTTAATGCACAGATTATGGAAAAGGATAAAGTAAATGTCGGAGAGTTATTCCGTCAGGTAATGCCGCAGGATTTAATCAAGTATGGTTTAATTCCAGAGTTCGTCGGACGTGTTCCAGTGCCGGTTGCACTTGATATGTTAGATGAAGAGGCATTGGTACGTATTCTGACCGAGCCTAAAAATGCCATATCTAAGCAGTATAAAAAACTGTTTGAAATGGATGGCGTAGAACTTGAATTTGAAGAGGAAGCGCTCAAAGAAATTGCAAAACAATCCTTTAAACGAAAAATTGGTGCCAGAGGTCTTCGTGCCATTATGGAAGCTGTTATGATGGATTCCATGTATCATATTCCTTCTGATATGCAGGCAGAAAAATGCATTATTACAAAGGAAGCTGTAATGGGAACCGAGAAACCAAAGGTAGTTTTGTCCACGGAGAATGTTGCAAGAAAGCCGATAACAAAACGTTCCAGTAAGAAAAGTAAGGATGAAATAGCGTAATAATTAATTGTAAAAGGCTGCTGCGATCATTCAAAAGTGTTGCAGTAGCCTTTTTAAATTCATGGCAAGTGAAACGACTTGTTGTTTTATCTTGTTGGAAAGGAAACGTACCATGATTATCAAAAGTGCGGAATTAGAAACAGTCTGTGGTATTACCAGTGTTCTTCCAGTCAATGAGCATCCAGAGGTAGCATTTGCAGGTAAATCCAATGTTGGGAAATCCTCCTTAATCAATGCACTCATGAATAGAAAATCTTTGGCTAGAACCTCTGGTCAACCAGGCAAAACTCAGACCATAAATTTCTATAATATTAATAAGGAACTCTACTATGTTGATCTTCCAGGTTACGGGTATGCCAAAGTGTCAGCTTCGATAAAAGAAAAATGGGGAAAGATGATAGAGAAGTATCTGAAAACCTCAGGGCAGCTAAAAGCGGTCTTTCTTTTACTGGATATACGACATGAGCCATCTGAGAATGATAAGATTATGTATGATTGGGTGGTCTATCAAGGTTTTCAGCCAATTATCATCGCCACCAAGCTTGATAAAATTAATCGCAGCCAAAAGGACAAGCATTTAAAATTAATACGTCAAGGTCTCGGCGTTGCTCCAGGAACAAAGATTATTCCTTTTTCCTCTTTATCAAAGCAAGGAAGAGAAGAAATATGGGCATGCATTGAAGAAATATGTAGCCTGAATATAGATGAGGACGCGAAAATAAATGAAGCGGGGCATCAGACCGTAAATCCAGCGGACAATATAGAGGTAGATGAGAAGTTGGATATAGATAATATTTAGTATGCAAAATTAGATAGATGCTAATACAAGTGCATGTAGAATATATAACAATAACTTATAATAATAACCCGGGGTAAATTGAAGTGCTTCCTATCAAGTAGACAAATAGATTTGTAGGCTTAGTAGGTATAACATCAAAGTTTACTCCGGGTTTTATAATTCATGACAAGTAAAACGACTTGCCGTTTCATCTTGTTATAGAGATATTCCTTATGGAAAGCTTCAAGAAAAATATAAGAAAATAATTTACTTATTTTCCAGCATGACGGACATTAAATAGGCATAAACGTCCGAGCTTTTCTCTCGCCAATTAGCACAAAGTTTAGAAGCTTCTTCCTCGGTGGTGACAATCAAGGTTAAATCGATAATAGAGGTTTCCCGTTCAATAACACTCATGTGGGCTGCGAATTCCCCTTTTTTTACCTGATAATATTCAGCGGGAGTGGATAATTCCTCCTGAAGTTCATATTTGTTTTCTGTTAGATAAGCTTCAATATCTTCTTTGATGCCTTTGGAAATCATATTATCAAAGAAAAGCAGAGTCTCTAAACCACTTTCTGTTATTTGGTATAAAGAACTGTTACGAATGGTTTTAGAGGATAGATAGGCATCATCAATTAATTCTGAGATTGCCCGCTGTAAATTGAAATAAGTGGTATATTCCTTCTCGAGGATAAAAGCTGTTAAT
>JAFACO010000508.1 GCA_023425485.1 Bacillota bacterium | reverse complement strand
ATATGGTACTGCCAATGGCAAATAAAAATACGATAAAAAAGCCAAACTTATATTTTGCAAGGCTGGCAATAAGTTTTCTCATTGTGCCTTTAAAGTCCTTCGCCTTTTCTCCGGGCATCATACCTGGAGGGCCTCCCGGACCCATCATACGTCTTCTTTGTGCTGCTTTGGCGGAAGAATTATCTTTCTTTATTTCTTCATTACTCATGATCCAATTCCTCCTTTGATAATTGAGATGAGGCTATTTGCTGGTATACTTCACAATTCTTTAAAAGTTCTTTATGAGTTCCTTGCCCTACGATATGTCCATCCTCCAAAACAAGAATCTGTTCGGCATTCATAATGGTACTGATACGTTGAGCTACAATAAGAACGGTACTATCACCAATTTCTTCTTTCAAAGTTTTACGTAATTTTGCGTCAGTCTTATAATCTAAGGCAGAAAAGCTATCATCAAAGATGTACACATCAGGATTTTTAGCAATTGCTCTGGCAATGGAGAGACGTTGCTTCTGACCGCCAGAGACATTGGTTCCACCTTGAGCAATTGGTGCATTATAGCCTTCCGGCATAGCCTCAATGAACTCTTCCGCTTGTGCAATTCTTGCAGCCTTCTTCATTACATCTTCGGCAGCCAAATGATTACCAAACTTAATATTTGACTCAATGGTGCCAGTGAACAATACACCCTTTTGAGGAATGAAACCAAGTTTATCTCTCAAGTTTTTCTGCTTAATCTTCATAATATCTGTTCCATCCAGAAGAATGCTGCCGGAGGTTACATCATAGAATCTTGGAATTAAATTAATTAAGGTACTTTTACCGCTACCGGTGCTACCGATGATAGCAGTAGTTTCACCAGGCTTTGCCACAAAGCTGATATTTGACAGAACATCTTCATCTGCATTTGGATATCGGAAGGATACATTTTTAAATTCCAAAACGCCCTTGGCTTGGGTGGAAACAATTTCTTCTTTTTCAGGATCTTTTATCGTTATTTCTGTTGATAAGATTTCTTGAATACGTTTTGCAGCTACGGTTGCTCTTGGGAGCATAATGGATATCATAGTTAACATCAGGAAGGACATAATGATCTGCATGGTATATTGAATAAATGCAATCATATCACCGACCTGAACAGTACCTTTTTCAATTCCATCAGCACTCACCCAGATAATTAATATGGATACCAAGTTCATGATAAGAAAAAGTACAGGCAACATGAAGGTCATAACTCGGTTAACAAATAATGAGTTTTTAGTTAAATCAACATTTGCTTTGTCAAAACGTTTTTGCTCGTGCTCCACCGTACTAAAAGCGCGGATAACCGGAAGACCGGTAATGATTTCTCTCATAACCAGGTTGATGCGGTCAACAAGCTTCTGCATTTGTTTAAACTTAGGCATAGCAACAATCATTAAGGTTCCAATCAAGAGAAAGATTGCCCCAACTCCCACTACCAATATCCAGGACATGGAGGATTCTGTGTGAAGAACCTTTAAAATTCCACCTACTGCAAGGATTGGAGAGTAAATAACGATACGAATCAGCATAACCAAAAGCATTTGCACCTGCTGAATATCATTGGTGCTTCGAGTAATTAAGGAAGCAGTAGAGAATTGATCCATTTCACGGTTTGAGAAGGATAATACTTTTTTAAATACATTGCTTCTTAAATCGCGACCCATTTTAGCAGCAATTCTGGCAGATAAAAAGGTTACCAGAACAGAAGCGAGCATACCGATTAAAGCAAGACCAAGCATCAGAGCGCCAGCGTAAATAATGTAATCGGTCTGCATTTTATCTACATCTACACCAATTGCTTCATATTCTGCTTTTATATAAATTGTACTTGTGGAGGACATAAGCATCTCCGGCATAGCCGAAACCTGTTCTCTCATACCAGTTACTATTGCAGTAAGGTTCTCCTTTGGTAGCATGGACAGAATACCGAAGATGTCAACATCCTTTTGATCAGAGCCAGGTGCAAGCTGGTCGACTAGCTTTTGCCTACCCGCAATTGCTTCCTCTGTATTGCTCTCAAACTGCAAAGTTAAGAGTAACGGAATAGCCATAGCATCTGTCAAAGCAGCTTCCTCTTTGCCATCCCAAAGATAGATTTCTTCTGACTTGAGCAGCGGATAATCCTTTTGGTAATTTGACCATTCCTTTTTGGAATATCCATCTGAAGTTAAGATAGAATAATGAGGGAGAATAATACTTTCTTCCTCTGGGGTCATAAGTAATTTAATACGGTCGAACTCGGTCTTTCTCACCACGGTCGGCACTGGACTATCGATACCATTTTTCATAATACCGGTATTAATTATGTCCGAGGTGTAGGAGGGGAGTGCAAGATCACTGTTTGCCTGTATTACTAGAAGAATTATGACAAACAATATGGACACAACCGACTTTTTTAGAAATCGAAAAAGTTTAAACATAAGTTATTCCTTTCAAGTTATTAATAAGTATAGATCACTTGCAATACTTTAAAACAAAATCTAACCAAGTAACATTAGCATCCTTACATTAGATAGCAAATGTTTAGTTATCGTTCTTATAGAGGTTTTGTTGTAATTTCTTTGTAAGCGTTAAGAAGGTATGAAGTTCTTCGTCATCAAAACCATCAAATAAGTTTTCAAGTAAACACTTCATATGTTTTTCACCACTAGCTGCCAGGTTATGACCTTCCTCGGTCAAATATACGCGCATGATTCTCTTATCGTCCTCATCAGGTACACGTCTTACAAACCCATTTGCTTCAAGTTTAATAAGCATTCCGGTAATGGTTGCCGGGGTGACAAAACTTAGCTTTGATAATTCCTTCTGTGTTAGTCCCTCTTGCTTTCTAATTAGTGATAATATTTTGGGTTGGCCGGGGTAGATATTCTTATTTTCTGTTTTGTGATAAGAACGCTGATGGATGGACTTAAAAACCTCGTGTAAGGTTTGTATTAGTTCTTGAACTTCAGCTCTCATTTGTTGTAACGATTCCTCCTTACATAAGTTTTTCCTATTGTGAGGTGTTTTTAACAGCTCTTTTTAATGGAAACCTAATTGTATAAAAATTAATTAGGCACCTAATCAAATGGTATTATAGCACACTAATAATTCATGTCAATAAGGGAAAAATTAAAATTTCGTTAAAGTTATAAAAAAGTCACAATTAAAGTGAAATAGTCAAGCTTAAATTGAACTATTATTATATATATTGCATAAAAATTATTAGTAATAACCTCTCAAAAAAGAAGCAAACTATCCTGGGGAGTAGGGACAATCATAATGATGTCTGTCAGGCAACTCCGAAATAGTTTGCTTCCATATTAAATACAGTTTGAACTTCGCAGTACAAGATTGCTTGATAAATTCAGTAAGTTATTTTACAGTTTCTAAAAGTACTTGAAGCAAGGCATCATTTGCTTCTGGTGTCATGAAGCAAAAGCGCACAAATTTATTACTGAGGAAAGGGAAAGTAGAGCAATCTCGTATCATAAGACCTTTCTTAATAGCTGCCTCAAATAAGTCCATAGAGGTTATATCCTCACGTAATATTTTAACAAGCATAAAATTTGCAGTAGGTTTATAATAACGAAGATTCTTACAGGTATCCAGAAGTGTACATATTCTGTCACGTTCTTTTGCAATCAAATCTCTGGTTTGACTAATATATTCCTCATCGGTAAACATGATTTCACCAGCAATTGCTGCCAGACTATTAATGGTCCAAGGATTTTTTCTCTGATTTATTTCACGTAATAAATTTGGATTCCCACAAACTGCATATCCAAGGCGAAGTCCTGGAGCTGCAAAGAATTTGGAGATACCTCTTAATATAATCAGATTATTATAATAGGCAGTGAGGGGAGCACAAGTGATTTTTGAAACATCTTCCGCAAACTCAACATAGGTCTCATCCACCATGACAAAGATACCTTTTTGCTTACAGATATCAAGAATTTTACGCATGTCATTCTTAGTAATGGCTGTTGAGGTTGGATTGTTTGGATTACAGATGGCTAACAAATCAATTTCAGAGGTTAATTCTTCTTCTAATTTAGGAATATCCAGCGCGAAGTCATTTTCCTCTTCCAGACGGTAGTAACGGGTAAGGCCGCCTCCTAAGGAAACCTCACGTTCATACTCAGAATAGGTTGGTCCAATAATTAAGACTTTACTTGGATGCTTAATCTGAATAAATAGGGAAATTAGCTCGGTGGAGCCGTTGCCGACAATAATATTCTCCATATCGGTGTGAATGTAGTCCGCTATTTTTTTTCTAAGAGAACTGTATTCACGGTCAGGATAACTCATAATAGCATCGATTCTGTCACTTAGGGAGGCTTTTAACTTTGGGGATATTCCCAGAGGATTAACATTGGCAGAAAAACTAATAATATCTTCTCGTTTTATGTTATATAACTTCTCTATTGTTTCTAAATCACTTCCATGAAAATGGTCGGAATGTTTAATCATATAAATCCTCCATAAAATACTAAAATATAAGGTCATTGACAGTGGACAGCCAACTGATTGTCCGAGAAATAAGGACTTTTGGCGATTTTTGATAGATACTAGATTTTTTCCTAGGGATGAATTATAATTATTATAGCGTATTTTTACCAAATTGCAATGGCTCAGAGGTGATAAATTGAAGGAGAAAATTAGTCTTATTTCCAAAGGTGAATTTGAATATGAGCAACCCATTCTGTGTCTTTCCACGGATCAAATTAATATAGTAGAAGATGCTGGAAAAGTACTGACAGGTACTTTTGTCATCAGTAATAGTCAGGAAAGACAGATGAAGGGTAAGGTTTACTCCTCGAATAATCTGGTGAAGCTGAAAGAAAATGATTTTCATGGAATTGAAAATCATATCACCTATGAATTAAATACGGAGGAGGTACAAGCAGGAACAATTTTAAATGGTTCCTTCCTTATTATCAGTGATTGTGGGGAAGCGACCATTCCCTTTTCCATACATATCACACAACCTTATTTTGAGTCTTCCTTAGGTAAAATTAAAGATTTGTTTCAATTTACAAATTTAGCTAGAATGGATTGGTCTGAAGCAAAGAAGCTATTCCGTTCAGCAGATTTTGAGCAAATCATATTACTAAATGATGAACGTAATAAACAAATCTATCGTAGTTTAATCAATGGTGTGTCTACAAGTCAAGCCTTAGAGGAATTTTTGATTGCAATTCATAAAAAGGCAGTTGTACGATTATCTGTTGATAAAAATAATCTGGAGTATGAGATTAATAAAGACCAGATAACGGACAAGATAGTATTAACAAAAAGTAACTGGGGTTTTACTGAAATTAAAGTCAGTAAGGATGCAGATTTTATTAAGCTGGACCAAAAATTTTTGTGGGCAGACCGCTTTATAGAAAATACCCATCAGATATCGTTTACAATAGATGCAAAAGAAATAAAAAACGGGAAACAGATTGGACATATTTATATTAAAACAGCTTATCAGACAATTATTGTCACAATCGAATGCCAAAGGAAACATAAGAGTTTGGCTTTAATAAAGGCAAGACAACAGAAAAAAATTGAACTTGATATGGTAGAACTATATCTGGAGTTCAGGTTAAATAAAGTTAATATATCAGAGTATGTGGAAAAGATGCAAGCTTTCATTAAGCAGCGCTCTGGACAGGAGAACAGTCGTTCAAAGGAACTTCTGCTAATTCATCTGGCAATTATCGCTTCAAAAAGAAAGCTGGCAGATGAACTTTTGGCAGATTTACAATCGGAAGAAGTGATGATTAGAAAGACATCCTTGTTAGATTATGCCAGCTTTTTATATTTGAGAGCTCTGTGCCACAAGGAAGATGCAACAACCCTTCAAGCAGAAAATCATATAAGAAGAATTTATGAAAGTGGTTTTCAGGACTTTAGGGTCCTTTGGTTATTGTTTCAAACAGACCAAAGCTATGAGAAAAATAGATCCAAGAAAATCGCAGAGATAAAAGAGCAATTTGACAAAGGGTGTCATAGTCCAATTCTTTATTATGAAGCAATTTGTGCGTTCCGTGAAGAACCTTACTTACTTAGAGAGTTAAACCCTTTTGAAATTCAGGTCTTTCACTACGGTATAAAAAATTCCATGTTAAATAGAGATTCGATGCAACAGTATGTCTATTTGGCTAATAAGATGAAGGAGTATCATCCGGTAGTATTTCAAGGGCTTATTCGGCTTTATAGAGTTTATGAATCTAAGGAAATTCTTTCTGCAATTTGTTGCTTGTTAATCAAAGGCGGAAAGAAAGAGGAAAAATACTTTACCTGGTATCAGCTGGGAGTGGAGGCTGGTCTACGAATTACGGAACTCTATGAGTACTATATGTATTCAATAAATAAAACCAAGCACGAGCCTCTAGCACAACAGGTGCTGCTTTACTATGTTTATAACAGTAATATGACGGAAAAAATAAAGACTTATCTATATGCGAACATTATTGTTAATAAGGAGAACTTTGAGACAATATACCGAAGCTATTATAAGAAAATAGAAGTCTTTGCATTTAATATGCTGCAAGCTCATTACATCAGTAGTGATTTAGCTATTCTTTATAAGGAATTCTTCAGTAAAAATAAAGTGAGTTCCGACACAGGCAGGTTGCTGCCCTATGTTCTTTTTCGGTACGAAGTAACCTGTACCAATTCAAATATCTGCAATGTTATTGTAAGACATAAAGAGTTAACAGAGGAAATAATAACGCCTTTAGTGGATGGAAGAGCACAGGTAAATTTATTTACCAGTGAGGCACAAATCATCTTAGTGGATAATCTTGGACAACGATATCTTGAGACCTTAGAGTATAGCTTGAAACCCTATATGAACTTGGCAGATTATGAACCCAGCAGTTTATTACATAGGGAACACCCGATGCTATTGTTGTATTTATATAATCACTATCAAAGGAATCATATTAAGAACCCCCAAGCAATAGAAGTACGACGCGAAGTTCTGACCTTATCAGGGC